>DATMUX010000313.1:0-4605 GCA_035563695.1 Acidimicrobiia bacterium | reverse complement strand
CGCCGATGCGGCCAGGCCGCCCGCGCAACGAAGTTCGACGTTGTAACTGCCGCCGGGCACGCTCGGATCGATGGTGAGACCGATTCCAAACGTGCCACTCGGACTCGTCGTGAACGAAATCGCGGGTACGCCGGCGAACTCGGTGCCGCCGGGCTGGCCGGCGAACGCGTGCGAGATGAGGAAGCTCGGCGCGCTCGGCTCACACGCGACGTTGATGAAGAACTTGCCGCCACCGGCATACACGGTGGACGAGGGGTCGAACGAGATCGACCCGGGTTGCGCCTCGGCGGCCGGTGCGAACAGAAGCGTCGTGACGCCGATCAGAACCAGTGCGGGCACGAACATGAAGCTACGCATGGCCGTCCTCCCGTTCCGGGATCAACCGCCCACCACACCGTAGCCAGGGTCACGCGATCGCGCGGTCATGGTCCGGGGTTCGCCGTGTACCGGGCCGCGAGCTCGGTGCGGTTCGCCACACCGAGCTTCCGGTAGATCTGCGAGAGATGGCTCTTGACGGTCTCGCGTCCGATCGTGAGCTCCGATGCGATACGGGGGTTCGAGAAGCCCTGCGCGACGAGCCGCACGATCTCCTGCTCCGTCGGGGTGAGACCTTCGGGCCCGTGGCGAACCGGCTTTCGTCCGAGCTTGGCCGCGTAGGCGACGGCGTCGGGGATCGTGAGCATCGCGCCGGATCCGAAGAGGTCATCGAACCGTGCCTGATCGACACTCGAGCGCAGCGCCTCGAGGTCGGCGTCGAACGTGCACTGGCGGGCGAACCGGTACCGGACTCCGTCGCGACCGTTGATCGCGTCGGCGGCACCGCGCAGGCGGATCGCCGCATCGCGATTCCCGTTCTCGAACAGGAGACCCGAGAGCTCGGTGAGGGCGGCTGCGACATCGGGTCGATAGCCGAGCCGGGCGAAACAATCGAGCGCGTCGAGAAAACGGCCTCGGGCGCTCTGGAACGCGCCGGAGGCGCGATCGAGGGCCCCGAGATACATCGCGGCCATGGCCGCGCGGTATTCGTTCCCGGTGGCGGATGCGTCCTCTGCGCACACCTCGAACAGATGACGAGCATCGCCGGCCTCGCCGGTCAGCATCGATGCAACCGCGATGGTTTCCCGCAAACGCAGCCGGTACGCCGCGATCCGGCGAACGTCCGGATGGTTTACGACGGGCGCGAGGAGTCCGATGGCCTCCGCCGCGCGGCCTTCGATGATGAGCACCCTCGCGATGCACTCTTGCGCGACGGGAACGAACTGGTAGTCGCCCTGACGCATCAGGTTGTCGCGCAGGGTCTCGAGCTCGGCTCGGGATCGTGACGCCTCTCCCTCGAGCAGATCGAGCGTTGCCTTGACCTCCGTGGCGAAGTAGCGGAAGTTGCCTTCGGTGATTCCCTCACAGGCCAAGAGCGCCTCGTCGGCGCGGCGACCAGCCTGCGCCAGGTTCCCGAAACGAACATCCGACGTCGCCTGATGCGCCAGGAGGAATGCGACGAGTTGCGGGTTCGGAAGCCGCGCCACGGCTCGGGCCATGTCGTCGAGGTACTCCACGGCGAGATCGTCTCGGTCCCTGCTTTGACACAGCACCGCGAGGCCACCGCGCAGGTACGACATCCAGAACTGATCGTTCGCCTGCTCGCACAGCGTGAGCGCCTCACCGAGCAGCGCCCCGGCGCTCGCCGGCTGGAAGTAGATGCGAAGCATGCCGAGCTGTCCGAGGGCACGTCCTTCGAACCACGGATCGCCGGCATCGCGCGCTGACGCGGCGAGCTCGTCGCACGCACGCTCGATCTCGTCGATGCTCCTCAAGCGATGCGACGAGACGAGCACCCGGGCCCACGCGAGCGGCAACCGGGTCGCGGGCTCCACCGACTCGAGCTGAGTCTCGATGTGCGTGAGCCACCGGTCGCAGTCGCGCAATCGCCCGCGCAGTATCGAGTACCAGACGAGGCCGCTGACGATGACGGCCATCGACGCCACATCGGAAGTGGACGCGGTCCGGGCGAAGGCGACGCCGATGTTCGGGAGCTCGCCGTCGATCTCGGCCAGCACGGTTCGCATGTCGGGCCCCTCGACTCGACTCGCGAACTCGATCGCGCGCGCTCGGGCCCACGCGACGAGGCGCGCCATCACTTCGTCGGTCTCACCGCCTTCCGCCAGCTTGTGCCGCGCGAAGGCGCGCGTGTTCTGCTGGAGCACATAGCGGTCACCACGAGCTTGATCGGCACACGCGACGAGCGAGCGCTCGACGAGACGCCGGACGATCGTGGCGTTCGCGGTGAGGTCGGTCTCGTCGCAGCCGCACACCGCCGCCGCCGCGTCCAGCCCGAACGGGCCCTGGAACACCGAGAGGTACCGAAATACCCGTTGCTCTCGCTCGTGCAGGGAGCAGTAGCTGAGATCGATCGCGTGGAACAGCGACGCATGGTGATCGGTCGCATCGGTATTGCGTGCCAGAAGTTGAAAACGATCGCGAAGGCCGCGCCGTATGGTCGTGAGCGATCCACTCCGCACGTGGGCGGCCGCCAGCTCGATCGCGAGTGGCAGCGCGTCGACGCGCTGGCAGATCTCGCGAATCTCGCGCGCGGACGAGGCATCGAGCGTGAAGCCCGCGTGCGCGAGCCGCGCTCGATCGATGAAGAGCTCGCCCGCCTCGCACCCGGCGATCGCGGCCGCATCGTCGGTCGGCGGCATCGTGAGTGGCCGGATGTGCCACAACGCTTCGCCGGGGATGTCGAGCGGTTCGCGGCTCGTCGCCAGGACGTGCACCGTCGGGCATCGCTCGAGCAGCTCGCGCACCGTCCGGGAGCATCCGTCGAGCGCATGCTCGCAGTTGTCGAGCACGACGAGCGCGCGCACGCCTCGCAATGCCGCGGCCAGCGCACCCGTGGGATCGTCGCCGTCCGTCGATGCCGCCGGCACCGCCTCGGCGAGGGCGAGGGCGACGTCCTCGTGCCGCGCGTCCTCGAGGACCACGTCGAGGTCGACGAACCAGGCATGGTCGAAGCTCGCTTCGACGACACGCGCGACCTCCAGGGCAAGCCTCGTCTTGCCGGCCCCACCTGCACCGGTCAGGGTCACCAGCCGCTCACGGGACACCAACGCGGCCACGTCGACGATCTCGTCGTGCCGGCCGATGAACCGCGTGAGCGGCACCGGGAAGCCGGGGTCGGACGCAGCCCAACGCTCCGGCCCGTCGCCGGGCCCACGCGCCGCGTCACGGCCGAGATCAAGGGTCACGGCGCTTCGATTTCCTGCGAAGGATCGTGCACGCGAAATTCCACCCGCTCACACCAGCGCTGCCGTCCTCCCCCGAGCAGATATTGACAGATAAATGAGCGCGAATCTCCCCCAACTGGGGGTTGTCGGGTACGGAAACGGCCGCGACGATGCGATTGCCCTCGGCTTGCCGTTGGCTCGGACGGTCGAGACCTCGGGAATGCGAACCATTCCCGAGGTCCCGGGTTTCGTGTGCACTGCACAAGAGGCGTCCGACGCGAGACGACCTCCACGGACGGACCGTCCACTCGAATTCCGGAGCGGGAGAACATGCGCGAGGCACGAGCATGAAACGGGACGACCGGATCGAGCTGCTCCGCCGGGTTTGGCTGTTCGAGCGCTGCGCCCGCAAAGAGCTCACGCTCCTGGCGTCGAACGCGACGCCGCTGCAGGTCGGACCGGGAACGGTGCTGGCCCGTGAAGGCGATCTCGGCCGCGAGTTCTTCGTGCTCGTCTCGGGCAAAGCGGTGGTGTCGCGCAACGGTGTCGAGGTCGGCGTGCTCGGGCCCGGCAACTTCTTCGGCGAAATGGCTCTGCTCGACCGCGAGCCGCGTGTCGCGACCGTCGCGACGACCGAACCGACCGAGGTCCTCGTTCTCACGACGCAGGCGTTCACCAGTGTCGTCGACGCGATGCCATCGGTGGATCGGAAGATGCTGACGGTGCTCGCCGGCCGGCTGCGCGACATCGAGGCCCGGTACCTCCCCGCCGACGAGCGCCACCTCGCCCCACACTGAGCGACCCTTCGGGGCCGTCCTCGCCTCGCGCATCTTTCTTCTCGCCCGCTTGCCACGCGCGCCGGCGCGGTTCCGGTCACTGCGTCCGGATCAGGTAACGAGCGGCCTACGCCGACGATCTCCCTACGGTTGGGTGCCTCGCCGCTTCTCCGCCCGCCTGTCGGGTACGACGGCGCCAACTCACCCTCCTCCGCACCCCTGCGGTGGCTCGGTAGGCGTCGCCGGCGTCGTGCAGTTATGAGCGGTTCGGGCCGATGAATTCGAAGATGGCGGTCGAGCGGGTCGCAGCCGAGCGCGCGCGTGCTGCTTCGGGTCCGGTGTTCGTCGACGACACCGGCCGGAGGCGAACGCGCCTGCGCGCCGTGGGCCGGACCCTTGTTGTGCTCGCCGGCTTGTACGTGTTGCTGCTCGTCGGCGGGTTGACCGGCTCACTCTCGTTGCCGGGCGCGCATCTCGCCGACGTCGGTCGCATTGCGACGGGCGCGGAAAAGATCGCTCTCGGGGCCGGAAGCCGCGAGGTTCGCATACCGGCCCTGTCGTCGAGCTCATCGGTGGCGTCCAAGTCGTCCAAGAGGACGACGATTGCG
>DATMUX010000312.1:0-3840 GCA_035563695.1 Acidimicrobiia bacterium | reverse complement strand
GGGCCGCGCGGGCGTCGGCGAGATCTTGCACCGCTCGAGCCGCACGTGCTCGCCGTGGTATTCGAACCACCCGCCCGCGGTGAGGCCGCGCAACACGTCGATCATCTCGTCCATCCGCTTCCCGCGGCCCTCCCACGGCACGTCGAGCGCAGCGAAGTCCTCGGGCCAGGGGCTGATACCCACACCCAGCCGGAGCCGGTCACCGCTCAGCACCGCGATGCTCGCCGCCTGCTTCGCGACGAGCACCGGCTGGCGCACGGCGAGCTTCACCACGAACGTCGTGAAGCGGATGCGCTCCGTCGAAGCGGCGAGGTACGGGATGAGCGTGAACGGCTCGATGATCGGCTTGTCCTCCAGGAACGCGCGGTCGCCGTCGACCGTGTAGGGGTACCGGGTGCTCGACTCCGCCGGAAAGATGATGCTGTCGGGCACGACGAAGGAGTCGTACCCCGCGTCTTCGGCCGCACGCGCGAGCGGAGCGAGGAACGTCGGGTCGCAGAAGGTCTCGGCGTAGCTGAAGCGCATCCGGCGATCATGCCCGACCCGGCTCAGCCGGGGGGAACCGACCAGTGCACGAGGTCGGTGCTGCGGGCGATGGCGAACACGTCGTGACCGGCGCCGCCGAACGTCTTCAGCTCCGGCGTGTCCCCGTAGACGAGGTAGAGGGAGTGATCGACCGCGCGGTGGTCGACGAGGTAGGCGCAGTTCGCGTGCTCGTACGTGACGCCGGTCAGGCCCGTGCCGGGGTTCCACGGCTCCTGCGGGACCCGCAGCTCCCGCGCCGGCGACCAGCCGAGCCAGCCACGGGGGTCGCGTGGCTCCCCCCGCAGCGTGAAGAGCTGCGGGCGGTCGAACATGTTGCTCGTCGCGATGAGGTCCCAGCCGCCGTCGACGGGCAGGAACTCGTAGTTCTCGATCGTGTCGCCGTAGACGGAGATGTGCGGGCGGCCGACGAGCTGCCACGGTCCCGCGAGCGTGCCGGTCGTCGAGCGGGCGATCTCGAAGTGCTGCTGGTCTCCGTTCGCCGTGCCGCCCAGCTTGTACCCGAGCAGCAGCCCGGCCGGTGAGAACGCGAGCGCGGCGTCGATCAGGCGTTCGCCGGGACCGGCGTGCAGGTTCGCGAGCAGCCGCACGGGTTCCGAGAACGTGCGGAAGTCGCGCGTCGTGCGCGCGTAGAGCTTCGCCGCGCTGCCGCCGCGGTCGTGCGGGAACGATTGATACGTGACGATGAACGACCCGTCGGGCGCGCGCACGACATCGGGGGATGCCTCGCCGCCGGTTGCGGGATCCGTCGGAAGCGTGATCGGCGCCGTCCACGACGTCAGGTCGTGGCTGCGCGTGACGCCGATACGCCAGGCGCCGGCGTGATCCACTTGCGAGAAGAGCAGGATCCATTCGCCGGCGAGCACGACGAGCGCCGGGTCCTTCACCGCGTGCATTGCGTCGGCATAGATCGGGTTGTGCAGCGCGGTCCACGCGACGGCCGGCGGTGGCGGCCCGGCGGCGCGAGCGGTCGAGCGGCCACTGTCGCACGCGGGGAGCGCGAACGTCAGCAGCGCGGCGCCGGCCGCGACCATCCGGCTACGCGGCACGGCGCCGCCTGCGCACGACGACTCCCGTCCCCGCGGTGAGCGCCCCCAGGACCACCACGATGACGACGACCGGCCGCACGAGGCTCGACGACGATGCTCCGGTCGCGGAGCGGGTCGGCGCCGACGTCGTGAAGCGGTAGTGGCCCGACCCGACCGTCAGGGTGAGCGCGCCGTCGGTTGTGTGCACCGCTGAGACGCCGGGGTCGCCGACGAGGTTCACGCCGTCGTCGCTTGCTCCGTGGGCGTTCGCGACCGGGAGGTGCACGTTCGCGGTGACGTTCGTGGGGATCGTCACGTCGACCGTCTCGTGGCCGGCCGCGTCGCGCGTCCACGACACGGGCACGCGTCCCCGTTCGGTGACGACGACCCCGCCGGCGCGGGTCACGGACGTGGCCGGGACGCGGACGTCGAGCTGCGCGCCGCCCGGAGCGGTGGCGCGCACGCCCAAGATGTCGTCCTGGAGCACCGCGAGCACGGTTGCGCCCCATCCGTGCGACTCGCTGTCGCCGACGTCCGGCGCGATCCAGCTCTCCCACGTGAACGTCGCGCCGCGCTGCAGGATCTGCGCGTACCCGGGTCGCTTCGGGTCGGTGAGCGCGTCGACGAGCGCCTGGTCGCGTCCGGCGACGTGCAGCGCGTCGAGCAGCACCCGGAAGTAGACCACGCCCATCGCGTTCTTCAGGGCGACGATGTGATCGGCCACGGTCGCCACCTGCGCGGGCGGCACGAGGCCGAACGCGAGTGCCCATGCGTTCGCCTGCTGCGAGGCGTGTGTGCTCTGCGTGCCGTTGGCGTACAAGCCGTCGATGAGCACGCCGTCGGGCCGCGTGAGCCGCTGATGGATCGAGCGACCGAGCGCGTCCGCGCGTTCCTGCTCGCGTGCGATCTCGCTCGACGGCTTTCCGAGCGCGCGCCCCATGGCCGCGACGCGCTGGAAGTCGTCGACTGCGAGTACATTCATCATCGTGCGCGCCGCGGTCTTCATGTCGTAGCCGTAGCGCATCCACGGCGGCCAGTCGACCGCGCCGTACTGGTAGTCGGAGCCGCCGCCCGGCAGGTTGGTGACGAGTCCCGTCGCCGGATCGATCGCACGCGCGACGTAGTCGGTGATGTTGCGCACCGTCGGATACAGCGCCGCCAGCTCGTCGAGGTTTCCCGTCGTCATCCAGTTCTGCCAGACCCATTCGACATAGGTCTGCGTGCCCACGGGGATGTCGCGCTTCCCGTCGCCGTTGGGATAGACGACGTTGACGCGGCCGTCGGGCCAGTACCGCGCCTGTGACCGGGCGAAATCGCGCAGGCCCTGGAACGTGAGCTGGCGCTCGCCGAACGCGGCCTCCGTTGCCTGCGACACGTCGAACGAGTCGCCCAGGAACGGACCCTTCTCCCGGGTCGGCGTGTCGACGAACTGCTCCTGCGGGTCGTACAGCGCGGAGTGGCGCGCCAGGGTCCACACGGCGTTCAGCGTGCCGTCCGAGGTATCGAAGCGAGCGGCGTGCTCGTCGGGGAGGTTCGCGTGGCGCGCCGCGATCTGCACGTCGGCGACCGTCAGCGGCTCGTGCGCGCCGTCGATCTCGAGGTAACGGAACGCGAGGTACCCGAACGGCCGGAGCTGCTGCGCACCGGCGCGCTCGTCGAAGATCCACGACATGTCGGTGTCCTGGATCCCGTTCGTCGTCGACACGTGACCGTCGGGATCGAGCTCGTACCCGCCGAGCAGCGTCACGCGCGCTCCCGCGACGCCGCGGTGCACCTCGACCACCGGGGTCGCGGAGATCACCGCGCCGAAGTCGGCGACGTACGCACCGCCGGCGAGGCGCGTCAGCCGGGCCGGGGCCACGAGTTGCTCGACGATGTGCGTGCGCGCCGCGTACAGATGCGAGAACGGCGCGGTCGGGTGCGGCCCCAGCACGGCGACGTGCGGCCAGCTCGCGTCGTCGAATCCCACGGTGTCCCAGCCGGTGGGATCGAGGCGCTCGTCGATGTGCTCGACGAAGTCGCCCTCGTCGTTGCGGACGTGGGCCTGGATCCACATGCCGGTGTGGGCCCGCCAATTGCCGTCGGTCGCGAACACCTGGCGCGTGCCGTCGGCGTGATCGACCGTGATGTGCGCGATCAGCGCGGGAACCGACGCGGGCCGGCCCTGCCCGGGTTGACCCCACCACGTCACGAACGCGAACACGTTCGCGGCCCCGGCGTGCACGTCGCGGGGCTCGCGGCGAAGCTCGCACCCGACCACAGCTACTGG
>DATMUX010000311.1:0-3905 GCA_035563695.1 Acidimicrobiia bacterium | reverse complement strand
CGCCCCCACTTCGATCGCGCCGGCGGGAGCCGGCCCGCCCACCTCCCACTGTGTGCGCGCCCCGACGGGTGTGACTGCGGTCGCGGTCATATCCACGCGCCTTCCGGCACGCGCTGCAGCTCGCCGCACCGGCTGCCGCGCGGCAGCACCTTCTGCGGGTTCGCGGCGCCGTCGGGATCGAACGCGTCCCGCAGGCGCGCCTGCGCGTCGAGATCGTCGACCGAGAACAGCTTGGGCATCATGTCGCGCTTTTCGACACCGACCCCGTGCTCTCCGGTCAGCACGCCTCCGACCGCAAGACATTCGTCGAGGATCTCCGTGCCGGCCGCGTACACGCGATCCCAGATCCCGGGCTCGCGCCGGTCGAAGACGAGGATGGGGTGCAGGTTGCCGTCGCCCGCGTGGAACACGTTCACCACGATCAACCGGTGCGTGTCGGCGATCGCGTACACACGGCGAAGCACCTCGACCAGCTTCGTGCGGGGAACGACCGCGTCGTGCAGGTAGTAGTCGGGTGCGATCCGCGCGATCGCGCCGAACGCCGACTTCCGGCCCTTCCACAGCAACGCGCGCTCCGCATCGTCGGCGGCGACGCGCACGCTCGTCGCGCCGTTGCGGCGCGCGATGCGTTCCACCGACGCGACCTGCTCGGCGACCCCGCCCGCGAGCCCGGCCAGCTCGACCAGCAGGACGGCCTCCGCGTCGCGCGGGTACCCGGCACCGACGAAGTCCTCGACCGCGCGCGTGATGCGTGCATCCATCATCTCGAGCGCGGCGGGCAGCACGCCGGCGGCGATGATGTCGCTCACGGTCGCCGCCGCGTCGTCGACCGAGCTGAACGCGCCCAGGATCGTGGCGACCGCGGGCGGATCCGGCGTGAGGCGCACCGCGATACGCGTGGCGATGCCCATCGTGCCTTCCGAGCCGACGAAGCAGCCCCGCAGGTCGTACCCGGGCACGTCGGGCTCCAGCCCGCCGAGGTGCGCGGTCGTACCGTCGGCGAGCACGGCGTCGACGGCGAGCACGTGGGCCGAGGTGACGCCCTCGGCCAGGCAGTGTGGCCCGCCGGCGTTCGTCGCGACGTTGCCGCCGATGGTGCACGCCTGTTGCGACGAGGGGTCGGGCGCGTAGTGCAATCCGAGGTGCGCGACCGCGCGCGAGAGGTCGAGGTTCAGCACGCCCGGCTCGACCCACGCGACACGCTCGCCCGCGTCGACATCGAGCACGCGGTTCATTCCCGTGGTCACGATCACCACGGGATCGTCGAGCGGGGTCGCCCCGCCCGCGAGTCCCGTACCGCTTCCCCGGGCCACGAACGGACGGTCGTGGTCGCGCGCGACGCGCACGGCCGCCGCCACCTCCTCGGGCGTGCGCGGCCAGCAGACGGCCACCGCCCGCCCGGCGCTCACACCCGCGTCGCGGGCGTACAGCGCGAGCTCCAAGGGCTCGATGCTCGCGCGGTCGGGGCCGAGCGCCGCGGTGAGCTCGGCGAGCAGTGCGTCATCCGGCCGTCGGGTGTGCGCGATGCCGCGGATGCTACCGACTAGCGTCGGGATCCATGGTCGGACCGACACGCGAGTGGATCACGATTCCCGTTCCGGGCAAGGAACGCAAGCAATGGCAGATCGACGTGACGTTCCTGTCGTCGTCGTGGCGTTGCATCTTCGGGCACGGCTGCCAAGGCGTGCTGACGGAGCCGGCACCGGAGTTGATCCAGGGCTGTTGTTCCTACGGTGCCTACGAGTCCGAGAAGAAGGTGAAGGAGAAGGTCGAGAAGCTGGCCAAGCGTCTCGGTGACGACGAGTGGCAATTCAAGAAGATCGGCCTCAAGAAGGGCGTGTGGGCGAACGCGGGCAAGGACGAGTGGCGGACGCGCCTGCACGAGGACGCGTGCGTGTTCCTCAACCGCCCCGGCTTCGAAGCCGGCCCCGGCTGCGCGCTGCACCTCCACGCGATGAACACCGGCCGGCACTTCAGCGAGACGAAGCCCACGGTCTGCTGGCAGCTCCCGCTGCGCACGTTCGAGCGCGTCGAAGACGACGACGATTCGACCACCGAGGTCCTCACGGAGTTCGGCCGCGACGGATGGGGCGAAGGCGGCGAGGAGTTCGCCTGGTGGTGCACGGAGGCGAAAGAGGCGTTCACCGCCGCCGAACCCGTGTACAAGTCGATGGAGCCGGAGCTGCGCAAGATGCTCGGCGACGCAATCTACGAAGAGGTCGCCAAGTACATCGACAGCCGCTTCTCGGGCGGCAGCACGCCGATGCGCCACCCCGCCGAGGTCGAGGTGTCGATGGGGCGCACGCGTATCCGCCGGGCGTGACCGCGCTCGCGGCCCTGCTCGCCGACCTGGAGGCCGAACAGCGCGAGCTCCAAGCCGTCGTCGCGCACATCGATGCCGACGCGTGGCTCCGGCCGACGCCCGCGTGGGGCTGGGACGTCCGCGACACGATCGCGCACCTGGCCGACACCGACGAGATGGCCGTCGACACCGTGCACGACGGCCCCGACGCGATCAACGCACGCGCGGCGCGTGCCGCGTCCGGCGAGGACGTGACCTACCGGGGCGTGCTGCGCGGCCGGCGCGTGCCGGGAGCCGACGTCGCGGCCTGGTGGGCCGGCGCCTCGAAGCGGGTGCGGGAGGAGCTGGCCGGAGTGCCCGAAGACCGCCGCCTCGCGTGGGGCATCGGGATGAGGCCGCCGTCGCTCGTCACGGCCCGGCTCATGGAGGTGTGGGCGCACGGCCTCGACGTGCGGACCGCGCTCGGCGTGCCGGCCGTCGACACCGACCGGTTGGCGCACATCGCGTGGCTCGCGACCCGGGCGCTGCCCTACGCCTATTCCGTCGCCGGGCGCGAGATGCCGCCGGCGCCCTTGCGGGTCGACCTGACCCTGCCCTCGGGCGCGACCTGGTCGAGCGGGCCGCCGGGCGCCGCCGACCGCATCACCGGCTCGGCCGGCGAGTACTGCCGGGTGTTCGTGCACCGGCTCCATCCCGCCGATACATCGCTCGTGGTCGAAGGTGATGCCGCCCGCAGCGCGATCGGAGTCGCGCGGGCGTTCCTCTAGGGAGTCACAGATGCCGCTCTTCTCGTTCGAAGGTCTCACGCCGCAGGTGCACTCGGCCGCGTTCCTCGCGCCGACCGCGACCCTCGTCGGCGACGTGATCATCGAGGAGGGCGCGTCGGTCTGGTACGGAGCCGTCATTCGGGCCGACTACGCACCGGTCATCGTGCGGCGGGGCGCGAACGTCCAGGACAACGCCGTCATCCACGGCCCGCCGGGTCTCACCACCGACATCGGTGCGGGCGCGACGGTCGGGCACAACTGTGTGATCCACGGCGCGATCCTCGAGCGTGAGTGCGTCGTGGCCAACGGGTGTGTCGTCCTCGACGGCGCGACGATCGGAGCCCGGTCACTCGTCGCGGCAGGATCGGTGGTCAGGGCGGGCGCCACGATCGCGCCGGGCATGCTCGCCGTCGGAGCGCCGGCGGTGGTGAAGCGCCCGGTCAAGGGTACCGGCGCCGAGTTGTGGGTGGAGCTGAACGCCGCGGCCTACGTCGAGCTGGCCGAGCGGCACCGGCGCGGCCTGCGCTTCGTCGATCCGCCCGACGAGGACTGACCGCGCGGATCCGCCGGAGGTGGGGGCATCGCGCGAAGGACGCGCGCGCACCGGTGCACGCGCGCCGCTTCTTCGACATCCCCGCGCACGCATCAGCAAGTTGTGCCAGGGCTCAGCCGCGCGCGCTGACCCCGGAGCCGCCGTCGACCACGAGCACCTCGCCGGTGAGCCACGCCGACGCGTCGGACACGAGGAACAAGGCACCCGACGCGATGTCGTCGGGCACTCCCAGCCGGCCGAGGGCATGACCGCGGGCCATGCCTTCCTCGTTGGGCTCCCACAG
>DATMUX010000310.1:0-2442 GCA_035563695.1 Acidimicrobiia bacterium | reverse complement strand
GTGGTACGCGACACCCTGTGCGTGATTGCCGGCCGACGCCGCGACGACGCCACGCCCGCGCGCCGCGGGCGAGAGGTGCGCGAGGAAGTTGCGGGCTCCTCGTTCCTTGAACGCGCCCGTGAATTGCAGGTTCTCGAACTTGAGCCACACCTCGGCACCCGTGATCTCCGAGAGCGTCCGCGCGGGCGACGTGGGTGTGACGACCACGCTCCCGCGGATCGTGTCGGCGGCCGACTCGACGTCGGCGAGGGTCACGGGCAGGGCCATCGCAGTATCGTGGCACCTGTGGGAGACGTTCACGAGACCATCCACGCCGTCGCGTCCGAGATCGACGCCATCTTCACCTGGGACTACGAGCGCAGCCGTCCGGCTCTCGTCAAGCTCTACGAGAAGGCGAAGAGCTCACAGTGGAACGCGTCGACCGACCTCGACTGGTCGATCGACGTCGATCCCGAGCGGGTCGCCCAGGAGCTCGGTGGGGGTGGCACGATGCGGTTCCAGGCGCTCGCGCAGGCCGAAGGCTCGCCCGTGTGCCACTTCGGCGACAAGGAGTGGGCGCGCGTCGGGGTCGAGCTGCAGAACTCGTTGCTGTCGCAGTTCATGCACGGCGAGCAGGGCGCGCTGCTCTGCACGGCGCGCATCGTCGAGACCGTGCCCTGGATCGACGCGAAGTATTACGCGGCGACGCAGGTGATGGACGAGGCGCGCCACGTCGAGGTCTTCGCGCGGTACCTCGACGAGAAGCTCGGCTATCAGTACCGGATCAACGACAACCTGCGGGCGATCCTCGACGACATCCTCGCCGACGCGCGCTGGGATATCGCGTACCTCGGAATGCAGATCATGGTCGAGGGTCTGGCGCTGGCCGCCTTCGGCATGATGCACATGGTCACTACCGAGCCGTTGTTGAAGAAGATGCTGCGCTACGTGATGAGCGACGAGGCGCGTCACGTTGCGTTCGGAGTGCTGTCGTTGCAGGAGTTCTACAAGGAGCTGTCGGCTGCGGAGCTGCGCCAGCGTCAAGAGTTCGCGTTCGACGTCGCCCGTCGCCTGCAACGGCGCTTCGGGCACGCCGAGATGTGGGAGCGGATGGGTGTCGACCCGCAGGCCGTCTACGACACGATGGAGCGCGTGAATCCCCCCGCCCAGCAACAGTTCCAACAGTTGCTGTTCTCGAAGATCGTTCCGAACTGCAAGAAGCTCGGCTTGCTCGACGCGGCCGACGGGTGGCTGCGCGAGCGTTTCGCGGAGATCGGGGTCATCCAGTTCGAGGACTGGGTCGACACCGGTGAGGAGTACGCGATGCTCGACGAGGTGGCGAAGGACAGGGTGGGCGCGGGCTGAGCCCGGGTTCGCGGGAAAGGGCGGGGGCCCGTGCGCGTAGTGTTCTCGTGCAATTCGTTGGTCGGGCATCTTCACCCGATGTTGCCGCTGGCGCGGGCGATGCGCGACGCGGCACACGAGGTCGCGTTCCTGTCGGGGCCGGAGATCGAAGATGCGGTTGGGCGCGAGGGCTTCGAGCTCCATGCGGCCGGACCGGAGTTCTCGGCGTTCGTGACCGAAGCGTTGACGCGGTACCCGGACACGTCGTTTGCGACGCCCGACGACCAGCAACGCTTCGGGTTCGAACGGCTGTTCAGCGAGGTGCGCGTCGACATGGCGGGACCAGACGCGTTCGCGCGTGCCGGCGCGTTCGCGCCCGATCTCGTCGTCAACGAGGTCGCGGACTTCGTGGGCCCGCTCGTCGCCGCTCGGATCGGTGTGCCGAACGCGACGGTGGGCGTCGGGCTCGTGCTGCGCGACGACTGGCTGCAGCTCGCGGCGGCCGGTGTCGCGTCCGCGTGGGCGGGCGCCGGGCTCGACGCGCCGTCCGACGCGGGCGTCTACCGATCGCTGTACCTGAACCAGTTCCCGCGGTCGCTCCAGCGGCCGCTGCCGGGCGCGGCGCCGAACGTGAGCGACCTGCGTCCGGTCGTCTTCGGCGCCGACGCGACGCTGCCGGCCGAGCTCGATCATCTGGGCCGTGACCGGCCCCTCGTCTACGTCACGTTCGGCACGATGTTCGGTGATCTCGCCGTGCTCCGGACGGTCGTCGACGGTCTCGCGCCCCTCGACGCCGACGTGTTGGTGACGGTCGGCTACGGCATCGATCCGCCCGCGCTCGATATCCGCCATGGCAACGTCGCCGTGCGCCAGTTCGTCCCGCAGGGCGCCCTCTTGAGCCGGTGCCGGCTCGTCGTGACCCACGGCGGCGCGGGTTCGGTGCTCGGCCCGCTCGCGTTCGGCGTGCCGCTCGTCGTCATCCCGATGGGTGCCGACCAGCAGGAGAACGCCGAGCAGGTCGCGGCCGTTGGCGCCGGGCGGGTGATCGACCCCGCCCAAGTACACCCTGATGTCGTGGGTCAGGTCGCGCGCGCCGTGCTCGGCGACGAGGAGATCGCG
>DATMUX010000309.1:0-7245 GCA_035563695.1 Acidimicrobiia bacterium | reverse complement strand
GCGGCCGCCGTCGACGACGGCAGCTTGGCGTTGCCCCCGCCGGGCACCGTCGGCGTGGTGTTGGTCCCCGCCAGCGTGGTGGGCGAGGAAGCGGGTTGCGTCGTCGGGGTCGTCGCGGTGTTCGGCGTGGAGTTGCCACCGGCGCTCCCGCGCCCCGTGAGGGGGTCGGCGTGACCGGGCGTCGGTTCGAACGCGTACCAACCGATGTCGCGCCCGAGCCACACCTCGGGCCAGGCGTGCGCGTCGCGGTTGCGGACGTGGTAGAGGCCGTCGGCCGGGTCGTACGTCCCGCTCTGGTATCCCACCGCGACGCGCGCGGGCAAGCCGATCGCGCGCGCGAGCTCGGCGTAGGCGGTCGCGAACTGCTCGCAGAAGCCGCGACGGTCGACGAACAAGAAGGTGTGCAGCGCGTCGGGCGAGTTGCCGAGCTGCACCTTGGTGTCGTAGGTGAACAATCCGGATCGCTGGAAGTAGCTCTCGAGCGCGACGGCTTGGTCGTACGGTGTGTGCGCGTCCTTCGTGAGCGCGCGGGCGAGCGCCCGCGCGTCGCCGGGAAAGTCGCCGGGGAGTCGAGTGTCGGCGGCCGCGGCGCGGAGGTCGGCGAAGGTGGCCCGCTCGAGCACCTGCACGCCGGGATTCGCGACTTCGGACGTCACCTGGTAGGAGACCTTGTCGAGCGTCGAGCTCGCGAGGAAGAGCGACGCCGTCGAGTTCGACAGGACGGCCGCGTTCGCGAGGTCGATCGCGACCGGGCGATATGCGGCCGGCAGCCAGTACGGGTCGATCGGGCCGAGGCGGAACCGTTGCGTGACCAGTCGGGACGAGGACTGCGCCGTCGGTCCCGCGAGCGTCCGCGCCGATCGTTCCTTGCCGCCGGCCGTCCAGTCGTTCTTCGATCCCGGGTCGCTCGAGAACTCGTCGAGCGCGATCACCCGCCACCGGTACGGGTGGTTGTCGGAGGTCTTCACCGTGAAGATCTCCTCGTTGGCGTTGATTCCGCTGAGCTTCGCCGAGACCGTGGCGAGCGGTGACGGTGTCTTCAGCTCGTTCCCGCCGTCACCCGCGCCGATCGACCGGTAGTTGATCCAGGCCGCGCTGCGCGCGCCCGGCAATCCCGGACCGACGGCGATCGCGAGCGCGATCGCCACCGCACCTCCGGCGATACCGCCGCTGACGAGCCGCGAGTGGCGCTCGTGGCCTGTCTGGAACCACGTCCGCCGGGCCGACAGTTCCGTCTGCTGCAACGCGACGAGATACGCGACGACTGCGAGCGCGTACCACGCGGTCGTCGCGGCCCAGGGCCCCGAGCCCAACGCCGACACCGCGATGTACAACGCCACGCTCGGACCGATCGCGCCCATCGGCGCCATGAGCCGGCGGGCGATGAGCTCGGTGACGAGTGCCGCAATCAACGCGGCGATCACGGCGATGAGCAATGCCGAGCCGAGCGGCTCGACGGGCACCGTCGCCGTGCGCAGCACGTGCGGCGCCGCCGCGAGGTCGTGGCGGAGCGTCGACAGCGCCGACGTCGTCGGCAAACCCGCGGCGGTGGCGGACGGATCGTCGACCACGAGCGCCAACCAGGCGCCCGCGACCGCGGTGACGGCGACGACCACGACGACGTTCCAGCGCCGCCGCTCGCCGAGCGCGAACACGAGCGGCGGGATGCACGCCGCGACGAGCACGGGGACGAGCCAGGAGCCGCGCGGGAAGACCCGCACGAGCGACAGGGCCGCGGCGGCCGTCAGGCTCGCGCGGCCGACCGCGACGAAGGACGATTGCCGCTGCGCTGCCATCGCAGCACCGCCTCGTTCCAGGCTCGGGGGAAGGGCTGTTCGTCGGCGCGCACCGTGAGCAACCGGAAGCGCCGGGACCGGGCCGGCGGCGCCGCACTCGCTTGGTCGGCCGTCACGACGTTGATCAACGTGCCGCCGTCGCGCACCAGGACGCTCAACGCGCCGGAGTCGTCGGGACGGGTCCGTCCCGTCACCGCGATCACCGCACTCGACCGGCGCCGCGTGCTCGAGATCAGGAGACGATCCGGTCCGTGGGGCTGCACGACCGCGAGCTCGTCCATGACGTTCGCCAGATGGCGGCGGCCGGGCGCGCCGATCACGGCGCCGGTGCTCCAGACGACCTCGAACGGACGCCCGGCGTGGTGCAGCACCGTCGCGATCGATGCGCACGCTTCCACGGCCCGCTCGAACGACGCGCGGTCGTGCGCGCTCGGGCGTACGTCGAGCATCAGCAGGACGGGAGCCCGCCGGCGCGTCTCGTTCTGGCGAACGACGAGATGGCCGCGGCGCGCCGTCGAGCGCCAGTGCACATGGCGGAGGTCGTCGCCGGGCGCGTAGTCGCGCAAGGTCATGAAGTCGCCCGTCGGCTCCACGCGGGCGCGCACGGCCGGGTGGTCGCGATCGAGGTCGAGCCCTGCGACCTCCGGCGGCACGGAGATCTCGTGCACCCGGGGATACACGACGACGTCCTCGGTGCCGAGCACAACTCGCGTCACGGCGACCAACCCGAGCGGATCGCTCGAGGTCGCGCGCAGGGGCCCGACCTGGAAGCGGCCGCGATGCTCGGTCGGGAAGCGATATGCGGCGCGGGCGAGATCGCCGGGTACGAGCGGCGCGAGCAGGAAGCGGGCGCTCCGGCGGCCGTGATCGAACGCGTCGCCGACGGCAACAGTCGGAGAGCGGCGCCGGGCGCGGATCTCGAGGTCGACGCGACCGTCGACGCCGACTTGGAGTCGTTCCTTGAGCGAGCGCGCCGCGACGAGCGCCGGCGTACGCGCGCGGACCCACGCGTAGGCGCCCACGACGAGCAGGATGGCCGCAAAGCCGAGCACCGTGAGCTGCACGAGTCCGAGCAGCCGTCCGCCGACGAGCAAACCCGCAGCTGCCCCGACGAGAGACCATCCGCGGCGCGTCAACATCCGAGCATCCGTCGTGGTCAGTCGGCGCGCGTTGCGGGCACGGGGACGGTTTCGAGGATCGACGTCAACACGTCGGCCGGGTGCACGCCGCGCATCATGGCCTCGGATGACAAGAGGAGTCGGTGCTCGAGCACCGCGGTGGCGAGCACTTTGACGTCGTCGGGCACGACGTACGAGCGGCCGACGCTGGCTGCCAGCGCACGCGCCGCGCGTTGCAATGCGAGCGCGCCGCGCGGGCTCACGCCGAGCATGAGGTCGCGGTGATGACGGGTGGCCTCCACGAGATCGATGATGTATCCCTGGAGCTCGGTGGCGACGTGCACTCGACCGAGCTCGTGGATCCAGCCGGCGACGGTTTCCGCGTCGGTGACGGGTTCGAGCTCGTCGATGTTCACTTCATCGCGACCCTGCGCCTCGAGGATCGACAGCTCCGCGTCGCGATCGGGATACCCGATGCGCAGTCGCAACAAGAAGCGGTCGAGTTGCGCCTCGGGGAGCGGGTAGGTGCCTTCGAGCTCGACCGGGTTCTGCGTCGCGATCACGAGGAAGGGCCGCGGCAGTCGGTACGTCTGCGCGTCGACCGTCACCTGGCGTTCCTCCATCGCCTCGAGCAGCGACGACTGCGTCTTCGGCGACGCGCGGTTGATCTCGTCGGCCAGCACCACGTTGGCAAACACGCCGCCGGGCCGGAACTCGAAGTCGCCGCGCGTCCGGTCCCAGACCGACACGCCCGTGACGTCGGAGGGAAGCAGGTCGGGAGTGAACTGCACGCGCCGCCACGACCCACCGATGCAGTGGGCGATCGCCTTGGCCAGCGACGTCTTGCCGACGCCGGGCACGTCCTCGATCAGCAGGTGACCCTCGGCGAACATGCAGACGAGCGAGAGGTGCACCGCGCGGCGCTTCCCGCGGAGCACCAGCTCGAGCTGAGCGGACAGGGCTTCGAACAGATCCTTGAAGGATTGTTCCGGGCGGGGTGCGGCTTGCACCGATCTCGACCTCCCGCGGGGCGCGGCCCATGCGACGGGCCACCGCCTTGCCCCGGGACGGCAACCGTCACCGCCACGCTACCGTGCCCGGCTGTGGGCCGAGCGCGCGACGACGAACGCATGACGCACGAGCGGGGATTCTGGTTCCCGGCGGTCCGGGGTCTCGTGCGCCGGCCGGGTCTGTGGCCGACGGCGGTACGCCAGCTGCGCACCACGGTCCCGCGGCGGTGGTGGCGGCGACCGCCGTTCCTGCCGATCCCGGACGAGGGCTATCTGCGGTTCCGCTTCGAGACCGCGTACGGCTCGGCCGCCGAGCCCCGGCCCGGCGACATCGTGCACTACCTGGAATGGTGCCGTGACATGCGGCGCGCGGGCCGGACGTGAGCGGTGGCGCCCGTCGCGTGCGGGCGTCGCCGGTACACTGCTCGCGCACGGAGGTGATCGAGTCGTGGCCCGGGCGCTTCTTCTCAACGCCAGCTTCGAGCCGCTCTGCGTCGTCTCGTCGCGGCGCGCGGTCGTGCTGGTGCTCAAGGAGAAGGCCGAGATCGTGCACCGCAATGGCGCCGAGTTCCGGTCCGAGCGCCGCACCGTCCCCGTGCCCACGGTGATCCGGTTGGTGCACTTCGTCCGCGTCCCCTTCCGGGCGACCGCGCCGCTCTCCCGGCGCGCGGTGTTCGCGCGCGATGGACACCGCTGCCAGTACTGCGGCAGCACGGCCGAGAACCTCGATCACGTCGTGCCCCGCTCCAGGGGCGGTCCCCACACGTGGGAGAACGTCGTCGCGTCGTGCCGCTCCTGCAACGCGCGCAAGGAGGATCGCCTCCCGACGGAGTGCGGGATGGCACTGCGCCACTCTCCGGTGGCGCCCCACGCCACGACGTCGCTGATCGCGTCGGCCGGGCCCATCGACCCGGTGTGGCACCAGTACCTCGGTCGCGCCGAGGCCGTCCCGGCCTGAGGCCTTCCGTCCACGCGCCGCGCGGCGCGGCCCCTCAGTCCTCGGGTTCGGGCGGCGCGATGCGAGCGAGGAGCTCGCCGAGCTCGGCGTGTGCGCGCTCTCGCTCGCGCCGAGCCTTCTCGCGGACGGCCGCGGCGTCGCGCTCCGCGCCGGCGCGGAGCTCGGCGGCGTCACGCTCGGCCGTGGCGCGCAGCCGGGCGGCGTCCTGTTCGGCCTTGGCCAGGATCCGGGCCGCGTCGGTATCGACGGCTTCGCGCGCCCGCGAGGCGTCGTGTTCGGCCGCGGCGCGCAGCTCGGCGGCTTCGCGGTCGGCCTTGTCGCGGGCGCGTGCGGCGTCCTCGCGGAGCTTCACCGTCTCGCGTTCCGTAGCCTCGCGTTGCTCCTCGATGTCGCGCTCGGCCCGCTCGCGCAGCTGGGCGGCTTCGCGCTCGGCCTTCTCGCGCACCTCGGCCGCGTGCGCCGACGCCTTCTCGCGCTGCTTCTCGGTCTCGCGCTCGGCCTTGTCGCGGATGTCGGCCGCCCGCGCGTCGGCCTTCTCTCGCTTCTCGGCGGCGTACCGGTCGGCGCTCTCGCGCTGTTCGGCCGCGTACGCGTCGGCGGCGCGGTGTTGGTCGGAAACTTCTCGCTCGACGCGCTCGAGGATCTCGGCCGCTTGCATGCCCGCGAACTCGGCCCGCTCCGCGCGCTCCATCCGATCGGCCGCTCGTTCGAACCGCTTGCGCTGCTTCGCCAGCCGCCGCTCGAGCTGGGCGACATGGTCGAGGAGCCCCGCGACCAGCTCGGCTCGCTGCGAGTCGGCCCGCGCGGTCTCGTTCGCCCGGGAGCGCAGCTCGCGGGCGTCCTCGGTCGCGAGCTCGCGGATGCCGTCGGCGGTCGTCAGTGCGTCGCGCCGGATCGTCTCCGCTTCCCGCACGGCTTGGCGGCGAACCTCGTCGGCTTCGTCGCGCGCGTGCGCCACGATCTCCTCTGCCCGCAGTCGCGCGTCGACGGACGGGATGGCCGCTTGTGCGCGCGCCAGCTCGTTCTCGAGCTCCTCGGTGTGCGCGGCGAGCGCGTCGAGCGTTCCCTGGGCGGCGTCGAGCTGGGAGGCCAGCTCCTCGGCCCGAATCCGGGACTCGATCGCGCCGCGCCGGAGCTCCTCGCGCTCGGCTTCGTACGCGCGGAGGATGCCTTCGATGCGGGTGATCTCCAGCTGCGCTTCGTCAAGGCGCTCGGCCAACCCTTCGGCCTGCGCGAGGTGGTCCACCACTGCGGCGTCGAGGCGGGCGACGTCGGCGCGCGCCTGTTCGAGCTCCCCGCGCGCCTGCTCGTGCGCGTGCACCTCGGTGGCGAAGGCGGTCTCGAGACCTTCGAGCTCGGCCCGGGCGTCGTCGAGCTGGGCCAGGGCGTCGTCGCGATCGCCGGTGTGTTGTGCGATCTGGGCCGCGACGGCGATCTCGAGCCGCCCGATCTCGGTCTGCGCGTGGCGCAGGTCGGCGAGTACCTGGTCCCGCTCGGCCGTGCGCTCCGCGACCGTGGCGTCGAGCCGGGCGTGGTCGGCCCGGGCGGCGTCGAGCCGGCCCTGGAGCTCCGTGCGCTCGGTCCCCGACGCGTGGAGCTCGTTCTCGAGCTCGGCCGCGCGGGAGCTCGCCCGCGTCAGTTCGACGAGGGCGTTCTCTTGTTCCGACTCGTGCCGCTCGATCTCGGACTGCAGACGCGCGGTCAGCTCGTGCGCGTGCTCGAGCCGTTGGAGCGCCGCGTCGCGCTCTCGGGCCTGTTCGCTCACCTCGGCGCGCGCCTCGTCGCGCTCGGCCAGCCGGCGTGTGAGATTGGCGCGGGCGTCATCGAGCTCGGCGGTGCGGTCGGCCAACGCGGCGCGCGCGTCGTCACGTGACGCCATCGCCTCGTCGCGCGCGGTGAGTGCACCGGCGCGCTCGACACTCGCCGTGTCACGCGCGAGCGCCATCGCGTCGCGTTCCGCCAGGAACTCGCTCTGCTGTGCCTGCGCCGCGTTCCGCTCGGCGAACGCCTGATCGCGTTCGGCGACCGCGTGCTCGCGTGCCGTGACGGCGTCGTCGCGTTCGCTGATCGCCGTCTCGCGCTCGGCTCGCGCGGCATCGCGATCGCGCTGCGCCGCGTCGTACTCGCGCTCGGCGTTGACGAGCCGCTGTTCCAGCTCGGAGACGCGCGCGCGCTCGCTCGCCAGCAGGGCTTCGATCGCATCACGTTCGTTGGCGAGCTCGTGCTGCCGCTGGTCGCGGCGGGCGAGCTCGGCTTCGAGCTGGGCTACTCGGGCGTCCGCGCCGCCGGACGCCGCGAGTGCCTCGTCGCGTTCGGTGCGCGCTGTCGCGAGGTCGGCGTCCAGCTCGGCGACGCGGGCGCGA
>DATMUX010000308.1:0-5584 GCA_035563695.1 Acidimicrobiia bacterium | reverse complement strand
GGGCCGGCAACGCCGACGGATACGTGTCGTGCTCCTCGAGGATCTCGAGCACCGGACCCTCGAGCGCGGCGCGGGCGAGCAACGCCGGCGCGTTGGCCAGGCTGTGCGTGCCGAACACCACGTCGACGTGCGGCGCCCGCTCCTGGATGAGCTCACGGTCCTTCTGCGCGAGGCAACCGCCCACCGCGATCTGCACGCCGGGCCGGCGCTCCTTCAGTGCCTCGAGGTGCCCGTAGAGCTTGTTGTCGGCGTTCTCGCGGATGCAGCACGTGTTCAGCACGATCACGTCGGCCTGCTCGACGTCGTCGGTCGGTTCCATGCCCTGTGCGACGAGGAGGCCGGCGATCCGTTCGGAGTCGTGCTCGTTCATCTGGCACCCGTAGGTGCGCACGGAGAATCGCCTGGTCATGACGCCGCCCAGTGTACGGGGCGGCCCGCGCTCGTTGACCGGGAAACGCCCTCGGAGGTCGCTTCCCGGTCGATGAGCGGGGGGACCGGGGGTTCAGGCGTCGACGTCTTCGACGGGCGCGTCCTCGGGCGCGTCAGTGAGATCGATCGTGTTCGGGTCGGGCTCGGCGATGCCGACCGCTTGGCGGATCTTCTCGCTGATCTCCACCATGAGGTCGACGTTGTCGGCCAGGAAGGCCTTCACGTTCTCGCGACCCTGGCCGAGCTGCTCACCCTCGTAGGTGAACCACGCTCCCGACTTCTTGATGATGCCGAGGTCGACGCCGACGTCGAGCAGCGAGCCCTCGCGGCTGATGCCCTTGCCGTACATGATGTCGAACTCGGCCTGACGGAACGGCGGCGCGGTCTTGTTCTTCACGACCTTCACGCGCGTGCGGTTGCCGACGACCTCGGCACCGTCCTTGATCGCTTCGATCCGGCGAATGTCGAGCCGCACCGACGAGTAGAACTTGAGCGCCCGGCCGCCCGGCGTGGTCTCGGGCGAGCCGAACATCACGCCGATCTTCTCGCGCAGCTGGTTGATGAACACCGCGATCGTGCGCGACTTGTTCAGGTTGCCGGTGAGCTTGCGCAGCGCCTGGCTCATCAGCCGCGCCTGCAAGCCGACGTGGGTGTCGCCCATCTCGCCTTCGATCTCGGCGCGGGGCACGAGCGCGGCCACCGAGTCGATCACCAGCACGTCGAGCGCGCCGGAACGGATGAGCATGTCGGCGATCTCGAGCGCCTGCTCGCCCGTGTCGGGCTGGCTGATGAGCAGCTCGTCGACGTTCACGCCGATCGCCGCCGCGTACACCGGGTCCATCGCGTGCTCGGCGTCGATGTACGCGCACACGCCCCCGTTGCGTTGCGCCTCGGCGACGACGTGCATGGCGAGCGTCGACTTGCCCGACGCCTCCGGCCCGAACACCTCGACGATCCGGCCCCGCGGCAGCCCGCCGATCCCGAGCGCCAGGTCGAGCGCGAGCGCACCCGTGGGGATGGCCTCCACCCCGACGTGCCCGCGCTCACCCAACCGCATGATCGAGCCCTTACCGAACTGCTTGTCGATCTGGCTGAGCGCCATCTCGAGTGCCTTGTCGCGGTCCACTTCGATAACCCCTCTCTGCCCCTTGGCCTCTCTGCCCGTTGGGCTCTGCCCGGTTGGCCTGTGCCCGGTTGGCATGTTGTGTTCGATCGGGGGAAGTCCGTGTCTGCGACCCTAACGAGGGGGTGTGACAGCTACAGGTGTCCCCCCTGCTCCCCCATTGCCCTGGGGTCGGGCGAATCACACGCGTGTGAGCACACTAGACCGAACGAGTGTTCGGTTCAAGCATCTCGAGCATCCATGCGCAGCGGCACCGTCGCCCGTGGTGTGTACTGCGCGCCCGCGCGCCGCAGTGCGCTCTCGTAGACGGTCACGGCGTCGACCCGCCACGGCTCGCCGACCACGGCGACCACGGCCTCGGCACCGGCGAGCGACTCCCGCACGTCGCCCGGAACCTTGCAACGCGCCAGCGTGAGGTGCGCGTGGAACGGGCGGTCCTCGGGCTCGTGGCCGAGCGGGACGAGTCGCGCCCCCACCTCGCGGGCGAGCGCGCCGAACCCGTCGGCCCCTTCGACGACGCCGACCCAGACGACCCGCGCGCGCCGCGCGCTCGGGAACGCACCCACCCCGCCGAGGCACGCGGCGAACGCGGGCACCGTCAGGCCGGCGAGCGCGGCCGTGACCGCGTCGACGTCGGCGCGGTTGCCGAGGAACTGCAACGTGATGTGCCACTGCTCGCGCACCGTCCAGCGCGCGCCGCCGACGGCCGGCGCGAGCGCCTCGACCACCCGGCCGACCTCGTCGAGCACCGCGTCGGGAGGCCGCACCGCGACGAACGCGCGCGTCACGACCGCGCGGGAGCTAGCTGTCGCACAAGCAGAGCTCGTTGCCCTCCGGA
Organism: Acidimicrobiia bacterium; assembly: GCA_035563695.1. Taxonomy (GTDB): domain Bacteria; phylum Actinomycetota; class Acidimicrobiia; order IMCC26256; family PALSA-610; genus DATMUX01. The sequence goes on along the minus strand of DATMUX010000308.1, from coordinate 3,194 downwards.
TCGAGCATCACGATCCAGTGCTCGCCGTGCTCCGCCACCGGCTCGACGCTCGACCGCGTCGCGCCCAGCTCCACGAAGCGCGCCGCGGCACCTTCGATGTCGTCACCCACGATCAGATCGAGGTGCACGCGATTCTTCACGGCCTTGGCCTCGTCGACCTGCTGGAAGATCAGCTTCGGGCCGTCGGTACCCGCTTCGGGCACGATCGACCGGTACTGCCCGGCCGAGCCGAAACGGCGGTAGCCGAGCGCGGCGCAATAGAAGTCGGCGAGCGCGTCGGCGTCGGCGCAATCGATGTTCACCTGGACTTCCACGATCAGTCTCCCAACACGTCGAGGCGCTGGCGCAACAGGTTCAGCACCGAGATCGTCGAGAACTGCCGCAGGCGCTCCCGGTCACCGGGGAGCCGCGTGCTGACGGCCTCGGTCGGCCGGCCGGGCAGCGCCAGCGCGAAGCACACCGTGCCGACGGCCACGCCGTCCTGCTCGGTCGGGCCGGCGACGCCCGTCACCGCGATCGCGACGTCGCTGCCGAGCACGCGCTGCGCGCCCTCGGCCATCTCGCGCGCCGCCTGCTCGCTCACCACCACCGGCGCCGTCACGCCGAGCACCGACCGCTTCACGTCGGTCGCGTAACAACCGATCGTGCCCCGGAACACGTCGCTCGCGCCGGGCACGTTCACGATGCGCGCACCGATCAGCCCGCCGGTCAGCGACTCGGCCACGCCGAGCGTCCAGCCCCGGCCGCGCAGCCGCTCCAGCACGGCGTGCTCCATCGTCTCGTCGTCGACGCCGAAGACGAGGTCGCCGAGGATCGCACGCAGCTCCTTCTCCTCCGCCTCGACGAGCGCCCCGGCCTCCTCGCGCGTCGCGGCCTTGGCCGTGATGCGTACGACCAGGCCCTCGATGCCGCGCGCCAGGAAGGCGATCGTCGGGTTGCCGCCGCGCGCGTCGAGCGCGTCGAGCCGGTGCGCCACCATCTCGGCGAGCGCCGACTCCGACGTGCCCCACGTCTTCAACGATCGCGACACGATCACCGCGGCCTCGCCCGACCGCCGCAACAGGTCGGGGATCACGTGCTCGGTCACCATCAACCGCATCTCGTACGGCACGCCGGGCACCGCGTACACCACCTTGCCGCCCGCGAGCTCGCACAGCAGACCGGGCGCGGTGCCGATCGGGTTGGGTATCGCGTCGCCGCCTTCGGGGATGTCGGCCTGGCGCAGGTTGTTCTGCGGCATGTCGCGCAAGCGCGCGTGGAACATCTGCGCGATGTGTTCGGCGAGATCCATGCGCCGCACGAGGGACACGCGCATCACTTCCGCGATCGCGTCGCGGGTGAGGTCGTCCTGCGTCGGTCCGAGACCGCCGCAGATCAACACCGCGTCGGCGCGGTCGAGCAGGTCGCGCAGCGCGGCCACGATGCGCGCCTGGTTGTCGCCGATCACCCGGTGCTCGTACGAGTCGACGCCCGACGCGGCGAGTTGCTCGCCGATCCACGCGCTGTTCGTGTCGACGATCTGACCGAGCAGCAGCTCGGTCCCGATCGCCAGGACTTCACATCTCATGCGAACGGTCCTCGGTCTCGGTTGCGTATCGAAGTCGTCAAGGCACTCCGGCAAGATCGCCCGCTGATATCACGTTGCGCGTCGGATCGCCGCGCTGTCGAACACTGAACGTGGGCGGACGTCAAGGATCCACCAAAATTTCGTTTGCTCGGACCAAGCTTCGGCTCAATCGTCCGCGGTGCTCGCCGACAGGGCCTCGGACATTCCTGGATGCCTCCCACGAAGGACGGGTCGATGTCGTTGCGTATCCTCTCACGCCGTTCGCTGCGGGCGTCGCTCGCAGGCGCCGTCAGCGTCGCGATGTTCGCGGTGTACGCGGGACCGCTCGCGCAGGCGGCAGCCGCCGCGCCGGAGAACACCGTGCCGCCGCACCTCACCGAAGACATCGCGATCGTCGGGCACCAGATCTCGACGGACGACGGGACGTGGGACGGCGACCCCACCGACTTCACCTACCAGTGGCACGTGTGCGACAGCGACGGCGAGTCCAACTGCAGCGACGTCGGCGACGGCACGCACTCGTTCACCCCCGCGTCCCTCGATGACCGCGACGGCGCGACGGTGAAGGTCACCGTGACCGCGACCGACGGCGTGGACTATGCCTCGCAGGACAGCAACGCCGTCGACCTCGTCGCTCCGCCCGAGAACGTCCTCGGGCCGTCGATCGCCGGTGAGCCGACGGACGGCCACGTGTTGACCGCCGAAGCCGGCACCTGGGACGGCACGAGCAACGAAGCCCACCCCATGGACTTCACCTACCGGTGGCAGCGCTGCGACAGCGACGGCCTCAACTGCGACGGCATCGACCACGCCACCGACGAGACCTACAGGCTCACGCCCGGCGACGTCGGGTCCACGATCAAGGTCACCGTCACCGCGCACAACGGCGCTGACGCGCCCGCCGACTCGGACGTCACCGACATCGTCGCGGCCGCAGCACCGTCGAACACCGGCCTGCCCGTGATCAGCGGAACCGCGACCGCCGGGAGCCAGCTCTCGACCGACAACGGCACCTGGGCCGGCACGCCGACGATCACGTTCACCTACCAGTGGTACCGCTGCGGCGATTCCTGCATCGAGGTCGGGCACGACGAGGACACCTACGACCTCACCTCCGGTGACGTCGGGCACACCATCAAGGTCACCGTCACCGCCCACAACGCGGCGGGCAATGCCGACGCCACCTCCCTCGAGACCGCGGAGGTCGAGGCCGTGCCGTCGAACGCCGGCGTGCCGGTGATCAGCGGCTCGCTCGCCGACGGCGAGACCCTGTCGACCACCGACGGCAGCTGGGACGGCACGCCGCCGCCCACCTTCACCTACCAGTGGCAGCGCTGCGACAGCGAAGGCGACAACTGCGACCCGATCGACGACGCCACCGACCCGACGTATCAGCTCACGCCCGACGACGTCGGCCACACGATCGTCGTCACCGTCACCGCGCACAACGCGGCCGGTGCATCAGACGCGAGCTCGGAAGCAACCGGCGTCGTCGTGACCGCGTTCGCACCGGCGAACGGTCACCCGTCGATCACCGGCACGGCAACCGACGGACAGACGTTGACCGCCGAGCCCGGCACCTGGGACGGCACGAGCAACGAAGCCCACCCCATGGACTTCACCTACC
>DATMUX010000307.1:0-5066 GCA_035563695.1 Acidimicrobiia bacterium | reverse complement strand
GCGAGCTGCTCGTACGCACGCTGCAGCACGTCGAGGACATGGCGCCCGACACGCTGTTCGCGGGCGTGCCGTGGGACGACTTCGAGACCTTCCCCCAATACCTCGACGCGATCGAGCGGCGCGGAACGTTGCTGAACTACGCCTGCTACGTCGGTCACACGGCCGTGCGCATCTACGTCATGGGTGACGCCGGCTACGAGCGCGCGGCCACGGCCGACGAGATCGCGGCAATGCAGCGGGTGATCGCCGACGCCATGGCCGCGGGTGCGGCGGGCTTCGCGACGAGCTCGTCTCCCACACACAGCGGCGATATGGGCCGGCCCGTGCCCTCGCGCGTCGCCGATCTCGACGAGCTGGGCGCGTTGCTCGACCCCGTGCGCGAAGCACACAAGGGAGTCGTCGCGCTGCTTCCCGGCGAGAAGGTCAAGCACGACGACGTGTTCGACCTGCAGCGCCGCGCGCAACGACCGGTCACCTGGACGGCGCTGCTCACCGTCAAGGGCTACCCGTGGCACGAGCGCATCATGTCCGCGAACATCGCGGCCCGCGCCGACGGTGTCGAGGTCTGGCCGCAGGTGTCGTGCCGGCCGCTGACCTTCCAGATGAACCTGCGCGAGCCGTTCACGTTCAACATGCGCGCCGCGTTCCAGGAGCTGATGGACCGCCCGATCGAGCAACGCATGGCTGCGTATCGGGATCCGGCGTGGCGCCGGCGCGCGTGGGACGAGATGTCGGGTCAGCGCGGCGCCCTGCCGGTCAACTTCGACGCGCTCATCGTCGCCGAGTCGCCGGCGCATCCCGAGCTCGTGAACCGCAAGGTCACCGACCTCGTGGCCGAGCGCGGCCGCGACACCACGCCCCTCGACGTGATGCTCGACATCTCCCTCGACGAGAATCTCGAGACCCGCTTCTGGAGCGTCCTCGCGAACAACGACCCCGAAGCCATCGCCTGGCTCCTGCCGCAGGACACCGTGCTGTTGGGTCTGGCCGATTCGGGCGCGCACGTGAGCCAGCTCTGTGACGCGTGCTTCGCCACCGATCTCCTCGGCAACTGGGTGCGCGACAAGCACGTGATGCCGCTCGAGCACGCGATCCACAAGCTCACCGGCGAGCCGGCCGCGGTCTTCGGTCTCGACGACCGCGGCACGCTCGAAGCCGGCAAGGCCGCCGACGTCGTCGTCTTCGACCCGGAGTCCGTCGCGCCCGGGCCCTTGCGCCGCATCCGCGACTTCCCGGCCGACGGTGAGCGGCTCGTGGCCGACCAGCCGGCCGGCGTCCGTCACGTCGTCGTCAACGGCACGGTCATCCGCGAGGACGAGAAGGTCATCGACGACGCGCTCGAGCAGCGGCCGGGCCGGGTGTTGCGGACCTAGGCGCGGCGTTCCTGCGAAGCCATGGTTCGACGCGCTGGTGCGCGCCGGCGAGGTGCGCTGAACGAACCTGAGGTCTACCGCTTCGTCTTCGCGGCTTCCTTCTTGTGCACGAGCATGAAGATGACGATTCCGGCGGCGCAGGCAGCGCCGAAGACGAGGATCATTCGAGTATTCCTCCGGTGTGGAGCGCGCGGGGCGGGCGTCGGTGCCCATCCCGACATCAGCATCGACGCGCCGCAGGCCCGAACTTGAGCCTCAGTCCCATCCTTCGGTGTCGGCCCCCACCTCGGGCAGTGGTCCGGGCGGGCGGGGCGGGTGGACCCGGAGCCGGGCCGGGAAGCCGAGCCGGGCGGTGCCGTCGCCGGCGTCGACGACGATCTCGCGGCTGCGGAACTGCGGGTGGGCGGCCATCTCGTCGGCGTCGAGAACCGGCGCGACGGGGGCGCCCGCGCGGTCGAGTCGCTCGATCGCGTCGTCGCGCGCCAGGGCCGCGCAGGCAGCCGTCACCGCGGCCTGGCACTCCTCGAAACGGTCGAGCCGCTCGTGGTGCCGCAGCCCGTGGAGACCGGAGGCCAGGTCGAGGCCCTCGCACACCGCCCGCCAGAAGTGGTCCTCGGAGATCACGGCGAGCGTGAGGAACCGACCGTCGGCACACCGGAAAACGCCGTAGCCGGCCGAGCCGCGCGTCGGCGCCGCCCGCCCGCGCACCACGTTGCCCGACCGCGGTCCCGACCACGACGCGACGACGTCGGCCATCGCGACGTCGATGTACTCGCCCTCCCCCGTGTGCAGCCGCTTCGCCCACGCGGCGCAGATGCACAGCGCGGCGACGGTCCCGGCCGCGAGGTCGGCCACCGGCAGATGCGGGATCGCCGGCACCTCGGCGGGCGTGCGCGGCGCGAGCGCGCCCGCGAGCGCCTGGTAGTTCACGTCGTGCCCGGGCCGGGACACATTGGGTCCGTCCTGGCCGTACCCGGAGATCGAGCAGTAGATGATCGACGGGTTGCGTGCGCGCACGTCGTCGTAGGCGAGGCCGAGCCGGGCGGCAACGCCCGGGCGCCAGCCCTCCGTGAAGACGTCGGCCGACGCGACGAGCTCGAGCGCGCGCTCCCGGCCCGCGTCGCTGCGCAGGTCGAGCTCGATGCTGCGCTTGTACCCGGCGATGTCACGGAACAGATACGGGAACGACCGCATCGGGTCGCCCCCCGGCGGCTCGATCTTCAGCACATCGGCGCCCAGATCGCACAGCATCTGCGTCGCGTGCGGCACCGGACGCCAGATCCCCGCGTCGAGCACGCGCATGCCGTCGAGCAACCCGGTGACGGTCACGCGCGGGCCGCTTCTTCGCGCAGCCCCTGGCGCAGCACGAACTTCTGCACCTTGCCACTCGGGGTACGAGGGAACTCCTCGATGTCGCGCACGATCTCGGGCCATTTCTGGCGCGCCAGCCCGGCGCGCTCGAGATACGCGCGCGCGTCGGCGAGCGTCGGCGGCCGAGCGTCCGGCTGCATGCGGAAGAACGCACACCCCACTTCGCCCATCCGCGCGTCGGGCGCCGCGACGACGGCAACCTCGGCAACGCCCGACATGCGGACGAGCAGCTCCTCGACCTCCTGGGCGCTCACGTTCTCGCCGCCCCGAATGATGATGTCCTTCTTGCGGTCGGTGATCGCGAGGTAACCGTCGGGGTCGAGCACGCCGATGTCGCCGGTCATGTACCAACCGTCGGGACTGAACGCGGCGTCGGTCGCGACCTCGTCGGTGTAGCCGATGAAGCAGTCGGGTCCGCGACTCCAGATCTCGCCGGGGGTGCCTGCACCGACGTCGTGACCGTCGTCGTCGACCAGACGCAGCTCGACACCGGGCAGGGGCCGGCCGTCGGTGTTCACGCGCTTGTCGTGCGGTGTCTCGGGGTAGCTCCCCGTGATCGACGGATGCTCCGTGCACCCGTAGCTGCGCGCGGTCTCGATGCCGAGCCGCGCGCAGCGCTCGCCGACCGCGACAGGCACGGCCGAACCGCCCAACCCGATGAACGGCATCAACTTCGCGTGGCGGTCCGGGTCGAAGTCGGGATGGTCGAGCAGACTGGTGAGGAAGTACGTGGAACCCTGGCCGGCCGACAGATGGTCGTCGAGCATCGCCTGGAGTACGCGGCCCGGATCCCACACGTCGATCAAATGGATGGGAGTGCGGCGGTACACCGGGATGAGCAGCGCGGCCAGCATGCCGATGCCGTGCCCGACGGGCGCGCCCGTGATGTACGGAGGCGACCCGCGATCGGCCTGCATCGCGGCGAGCTGATGGATCTCGGCGTTGATCGAACGGTGCGAGTGCACCACGCCCTTCGGGTCGGCGGTCGTGCCCGATGTGTACGCGACGAGCGCGGGCGAACGCGGGTCGACGGGGGCGGGTGCCGCGAGTGCTTCGGCAGCGATCAGCTCGTCGAACGCGAGATCACCCGGGGCGGACGCCCCCCGATCGCCGACGACCGCGACCCATTCGAGGTCGTCGAGCGCGGCGCGCATCGTTGCGAGGTTCGCCAAGAAGTCCTGGTGCCCGAACCGATCCGCGGTAACGAGCCCCTTCACGCGCGTCTTGCGCAGGATGTAGCCGACCTCCTTCGGACCGTAGAAGTGCACGATGGGCACGACGACCGCGCCGAGATAGGTCACGGCGTAGAACGTCGCCGCGGCCTCGAGCCAGTTCGGGAGCTGGAACGCGATCGGGTCACCGGGCCCGACGCCCCGAGTCGCGAGGCCCGTCGCGAGGCGCCGCGCGAGCTCGTCGACCGCGCCCATCGTTCCTCGGTACGGCATGCGGTCCGAGCGCACCGTGAACGGCTCCGCGGCGGCGTCGCGCAGGCCCGCGGCGAGCAGCCCGGCCAGGCTCTGGTCGCTCCAGAAGCCTTCGCGCACGTAACGCCGAGCGTGCTCGGCGTCGGTCTCTCGCGGACGGAACTCCACGCAGTGCCTCCTCGCAGCGGATCCGGGGAGCGGCGGAATGTCGCCGCGCGTGGCCAATCTTCCACGGAACACGGCCCGTCGGTACACTTTCCGGGCGGTGAGGCCACCAGCCCTCGCCGCCGGGTGCCCACGGGACCGACCCCCCGGGACCGAACCTGCGGGACCGAGCCGGACAAGGAGCGCACGGGATAGGAGTGCCTCGGTGAGCCGTCATGTGCGCGCGGGCCGCCGCGATCCTGACCCGTGCCGCGGCCGCGTGAACCGATGAAGGCATCCGAAGAGCCGCGGCCCGAAGGCGCGCTGGCGGTGAGCTCGGCCTCGCAACCGCTGCGCAACCCGCACTTCCCGTGCTTCGACGCGATGCGCGGACTGGGCGTCGTGCTGATCCTGGCGACGCACGTCCACTTCCAGACGATCGCGACGAAGAAGGGCGTGTTCTCGCCGATCCTGTGGCACATGGACGTCGGCCTGACGATCTTCTTCATGCTGTCGGGCTTCCTGCTCTTCCGGCCGTTCGTGCTGGGCTCGTTCGCGGGCCGGTCGCCCGGTTCGACCGCGCTGTTCCTGCGGCGCCGCTTCCTGCGCGTCATCCCCGGCTACTGGTTCGCCCTCATCGCCGTCGTGATCTTCTTCGGACTGAAGCTCCGCAGCGTCGGCGACGCCGTCTTCTACTACGGGCTGCTTCCGCCGCTGAGCAACAGCCGAGCGTTCAACACCAGCCCGATCCGGC
>DATMUX010000306.1:0-3671 GCA_035563695.1 Acidimicrobiia bacterium | reverse complement strand
GCCGCGGGTCCTGGGACGACCGGTCAGCGCTGATGTCGGTAACGAATAAGCAATATCCCCGCAGCTATAGCGCCCGCCGCGGGGAGATCGATCGCGCCGACGACCAACACAGCGCCCAACGAGACCCACAACGCGCCATCGATGACGGGCTCGGGAACGTGCGCATGCACGAGTGGGACAACGTAATCCGTCGACGAGGACTCGACGCGAGGCTCCAGCAATGCATGCTCGTCGTCGAGGTGGACGGCAGTCGACGGCCTGCTCTCGGCCGGCGGCTTCGCGTCCGCGTGCTCGCCGCTGACTTCTTCAGTGGTGCCAGGAGTACGGGTGGCGGTCATGAGACCTCCTAGGGGCCGCGGTGCGCTTGCAGTGTGGCCGAAGCAGCGCGGGTCGCCAAGGGGTGAATGGCACACCGCATCGCGACGCGTGGAGCCAGGCTGTTGTATCGACGGGACGTTCGACCACTCCGAGCGAAGACGCCGAAGGAGCACGTTGGGTGAGCGGCGAGGGCAGTTCGGCTCTGCTGCACATGCCGGCGGCCGGGCAGAGTGAGGAAAAGGTCACGCGCGTCGCGGGCGGTCGCGTACTCGGGTGTGACGTGACGCTACGGAGGGTGTTGCCGTGCGCGAGCGCAGCGAACATGAACAGCTGGAAGCCGTCGTGCGCGACCTCGAGGCCGAACTTGTCCCTCTGGGTGTAGGAGTGGCCACGATCAGGGTCGAAATGCAGCGCGAGTTTGACCGATTCCGCCATGCGCCAGTGCGCACGTACGTGCCGACACTCGTACACCGTAAGGTCCGCAACCGACTTCGCAGCGCCGGCTGAGGCCGAACATCGAGGTCATACTTGGCGACCAACCACGGCCGTCACCCCGTCGCACGCCTCGAGCCCGGCCTCTCGCGGTTACCGACCGAGCTCTCCCCCAGTGCTGGTGTAGCGCACGCCCTGTGCGTGGCTCGGACCGCCGACAACGACGCGATCTGCCCTGTCGAGCACACAAGCATCGGCTTGGTCGAACCCGCACAACGAAAACTCTGTGCCCCGCGCATGCCCGTCGGCGATGGCGATCAGGGTCACGTGCGCGTCGGCGTACATCGACTAGTTGACCACGACGGCTCGCATCGCATACCTGCCTGGTTGGTCGATGCGACGAGCGGTGGGAGCGGGAATCGGACCTGTGGTAGGACCGAACATCGATTCCGGGACTTGCGCCTGGGTAGGGACACGTCCCACGACGCCCCTCGCTCGAACGGCCGCACCGCCCGAGGCCGGTCGACCTACGAGGCGCGCTCCTAGGGTCGAGCGGGTCGGACGCGTTGTGCAGCTACGTCGAGTCCGGAGGCTCGCAAGGAGCGAACCAGGTCTTCGGCTTCGGACTTGCTGGACACGACGAACAACGCGACTGTGTCCTCATTCTCGCGACGCTCGACGACCACCCACGTCGTATCTGGAGCATCCTGCATCAGTCGCCCCCCGGCCGACCGTCCTCCCAGAGGCTCGCACGCGGAACCGGACTCGGCAACTCTTCGATCCGGCAATCATTCCGCCACGACCCGGGCCGCGCCCAGCCCGATCGGCACCCAGCCCTCTGAGGACCGAAGAACCTGCGTGCCCTGCGGGGATCACCGTGATCACGGGTGAGAGGTCGGCCCGCAGGGCGTGGAGCGCATCAACACTCGTTCATTCGACGGTCATCGGCTGGAGATGTCGGCGGCGTATCTTCGAGGGCGTGAGCGCCGTGCCGATCCAGTTCGAACGCCAGTTGACGTTCGAGGGATGCTTCAACTTCCGTGACGTTGGCGGGTACGCGACGGTCCAGGGTCGCCAGATTCGGGCTCGGCGCCTCTACCGGGCGGATGGTCCGCACGCGCTCACCGAGCGAGACACAACCGTCCTGCAGGCGTTGGAGCTGCGCACGGTGATCGACTTGCGCACCCCGAACGAGATCGCCGAGCGAGGCCGCTATATCAGTCACCTCGCCGACGCAATCGCCTACGAACTGCCGATGATCGACGTGCTTCCCGACACCGAGGAACTACCCCGCTGGTCCGATCCGGCGGTTGTCGCGCAGCGGTACGCGGAGATGCTCGACGGAGCCCATGATGCCATCGCCGAGACGCTCGCGATCTTGACCGATCCGGGTGCCTATCCCGCAATGTTCCACTGCAGCGCGGGGAAGGACCGGACCGGAATCGTCGCCGCCATCGTCCTCGGCATCCTCGGCGTGGCGGACGAGACAATCGTCGCCGACTACACGCTGAGCGAGCCCGCGATGGTGCGTCTCGTGGACTACTTCAAACGAACGCTTCCCGACGCTCGCCACCAGTTGACCCAGTTCACCCCCGCAATCGTCGCGGCGCATGCCGACACGATGCGCCTGTTCCTCGGCAGTGTTCGCGCGCGATACGGCACCTTCGACGACCTCGCCGAACGACTCGGTGTGGGGTCTGCTCCGCCGTACCTCCGCGCCGAACTCCTCCTCTGACGAACGACACTCCTGCAATCGACAGCCGCATTGCGCGTCTCACATCGCCAGGGCCATCCGAAACGGCAAGAGAACGTGCTGATGGCGGGGGATGCCGCGCGATCACGTTTCGAGGAATTCGCTTGGATGCGTTCGATTGTTCGCGTGCGTCTCCCATACCGTCGTCATCGATGCCCAGATATCGCTATCGAGAACGGGGCGAGCCCGAAGATCAGGAAATTACCGCCGAATCCATCGCGTATGACGACCGGATCGGGATCGTGATGATCATGAGTCCGCCCGAGGCGCGACGGACCATCGACCCCGTATCGCTCGAGATCGAGGCGGACGACGGCATCTGGCGACCCCTCGGCGATGCTTACGAATCAGTAGTCGGGGTGCAAGACGATGCCGTCGTCGGCGTCGCATGGGACCTGTACGAAGACCTCGTTCCCGTCATCGAAGGAAGCTTCCGCAGTTGGCAAATACCCCACGGATCCGTGACGGTGCAGTTCGAACCTTCCGGCACGGCATCGTGGGTGCAACACGGGACTGCGGAGCGGTTACGAGCCTTGCGGTACCGCACGGTCGATGGACTGAAAGTGGCCGTATGTGCCGACAACCTCGACGATCCGCTGCCGAGTCCCGATCGTGGCAGCGCCACTGCGGGTCATCCATTGCCGGCGTGGGCCAAGAACGCAGAGGTCCGCTGGTTCGTGCCATGGTGGCACCAGCGGCAGGAGTGACGCGGTCTGTGACGAACATTTGGTGAATCCAGCTCCTCGGTCTCACGACGGTCTCGCCACAAGCACGTGTCGTAAGGCGCGACGTGGCCTCGCACACCGCGCATGGTGGCGCGCGCTGCACCCCGAGTCGCCGCGTCGGATCGACGGATATCCCGTTCGCCTCAAGCGCGGCGTGGGCCGAGGTGAACGTTTCGAGCGCGAGTACCCGTCGGCTCCATTGTCCGCGTAGCCTTCGCATGCACATGTTTGGAGTTTCGGTCCGCAGCTGGGATGCGCGCACGGTGTCGACCGACAAGACCTCTACGAACGACCCCGTCGACGACGATCCGAGCCCATCTCGCGTGTCGGTTCGTGAATTCCGCCAGGGCTGGTATCGGGATCCATTCGGTCACTTCGAATACAGGTACTTCTCCAACAACGAACCCACGGCGCTCGTCCGCTCCCACGGAGTCGAAAGCCGC
>DATMUX010000305.1:0-2239 GCA_035563695.1 Acidimicrobiia bacterium | reverse complement strand
GATCCCCGACGGCGCCGTCGACGCGCTGGTGACCGCGATCGTCGACCTGCAAGCGCGCGTCGTCGTCGCACCGCTCGGCCTGGGGCACCCCGATCACATCGCGTGCCACGCGACCGCGCTCGCGGTCCGTGAACGCACTCCGGGCACGTACTGGTTGTGGTACTCCGATCTGCCCTACGCGTACATCCCCCGCGTGCTGAGCGCGCGGTTCCGAGCGCTCCACCGCACGGGTTTCGTCGCAACACCCGCATGCCCCGTCCTGTCGCACGACTTCGCCGCGAAGTGGCGAGCCTTGTGCGAGTACACGACGCAGGTCGCGGGGCTCGACCGGCTGTGGCGACTCCGCGATCGCCTCGAACGCGGCGGCGAGAGCTACTGGGAGCTCGACGCCACCGAGTGACCGCGCGCCTCGAGCCACGCCGCTTCGGTCTCGCCCATCGGAGTCGACGGCGGGCCGTCCGTGAACGGCCACAGCTCGAACGCGATCCGCCGCCAGTTGGCACGCGCGCGCAGCCGCCCGAGCACGGCATGGAGCCCGAGGTTGATCCGCTGGGTGATCACGAACGCGGGCGGCACGTTGGCCGACTTGGCGACGTGCGCGTAGGGGCTCGACGCGTCGAACATGTGGCGCACGGTCTCCGACGCGTAGTCGGGTGTGAACGTGAGCGGCCGGTCCTCGAGCACGAACTCGTAGAAGTGACCGAAGTACTCGCGCACGTCGTCATCGGAGATCTCGGACGGCCGGAGCACGTGATGGGCTTCGAGCACGCCGCGGAACCGCGCGATGTCGTGGTCGATGACCATCGCCGTGATCAGCTCCTGGAACAGCCGCACCTCGCCGGGCGTGTAGCGCTTCACGAGCCCGAAGTCGAGGAAGGTCACGCGACCGTTCCCGCCGAACAAGTAGTTCCCGGGATGGGGATCGCCGTTGAACGCGCCGATCCGGTAGATGCTGCGGAACACGAACCGGAAGATCGCTTCGGCCGCGAGGTCGCGTTCGGCCTGTGACGCCGCTTCCATGTCGGCGAAGCGCGCGCCGGTCGCGAGCTCGGTGGTGAGCACGCGCGGCGTCGACAGCTCGTCGACGACGGCGGGCACGTGGATGTAGGGATGTCCGGCGTACCAGTCGGCGAACAGCCGCTGGTTCGACGCCTCGATGCCGTAGTCGAGCTCCTCGACGAGCCGGGTGCGCAGCTCGTCGACGAGCGGCTTGGGATCGAGCCCCGGAAACAGCAAGCCGAGCGCGCGGAACAACACGTCGGTGTTCACGAGGTCGGCACGGATCGCGTCGTCGACGCCCGGGTATTGCACCTTCACCGCGACCGCCAGACCGTCGCGCGTGATTGCGCGGTGCACCTGCCCGATCGACGCGGCGGCCATCGGTTGCGGGTTCCACTGCACGAACAGGCGCTCGGGGACGTCGCCCAACTCGGTGCGCACCACGCGCGCGCACAGCTCGGGTGACATGGGCGGCGCGTCCTGCTGCAGACTCGCGAGCGCGGCGCGCACGGGCTCGGGGAGCCCGTCGTCGAGGTAGCTCGCCATCTGGCCGAGCTTCATCAGCGCGCCCTTCAGCTCGCCGAGCGCCGACGCGACCTCGGACGCGGTGCGCAGTTGGTGCGCGGCGTCGAGCTCGGCGCGGCGCACCTCGGGCGCCGAGGCGACCCGCACCCGGTGTGCCGCGTGGCGCGCGCCCGTGCGGGCGCCGATCGCGACCAGCCGGGCGTTGCGCGCCGCGATCGTCGTCGAGAGGGCGCCGGCCCGGCGCCGCCACCGCGCCGCGGCGACGGCCAGCGCGGTCCCGGCGGCTCCCGCCCCGAGCACCACCCACCCCGACCTGCGCACATGGCGACGGTAGCGGCCCGGCACTACACTTGACCGCACGGTCAAGTTTTCTGGACGGCGTGTTCCGTCCGGTTGCGTGCGTCGAGGAGCCCACAGATGCCCAACACCGACGAGCAGCGCGTCGCCGAGCTGTGCGACGAGCTGCTGGCGAAGCACGACCCGAAGTCGACGCCGCCGGCCGAGCTCCTCGGCACCCAGTACGACCTCGGGCTGGCGTGGGTGCACTTCCCCGAAGGGTTCGGCGGGCTCGGTCTCTCGCCCAAGCTGCAGAACACGATCAACGGCAAGCTCTTCGGCGCGGGCGCGCCCGTCCCGTACGCGCGCAACCCGATCGGCTACGGCATGTGCGCGCCGACCGTCGTCGTGCACGGCTCCGACGCGGTCAAGCGCCGCT
>DATMUX010000304.1:0-3418 GCA_035563695.1 Acidimicrobiia bacterium | reverse complement strand
CGCGCGGCGGGTGGGGCTGCAAAGCTCCGTGCGGGCGCTGCAACCACGGCAAGGGTCCCCGCTGTACGCGGCGATCCGCGACGGGTACGGAGCGATCGCGCACCGGGCCGACCCGCGGACGATCGATGCGGTCGTGATCCTCACCGACGGCTACAACGAGGACGACCACTACAACAAGCTCGCCGCGCTGCTCTCGACGATCTCCACCAATCACGACGTCCACGTCTTCACGATCCCGTTCGGCGATCTCGCCGACTACACGACCCTGAAGACGATCGCCGAGACGACCAACGGCCAGCTGTACGACGCGCGCAACGTCTACGACGTCGGCCTCGCCTTCCGTGAGGCCCTCGCCAGCTTCTAGCCCGGCGTGTCCTGCTCGCCGCGGTCGGGCTCGCGCTCGGGCTCGCGGTAGACGTCCGGCTCGACGAAGATCAACGTCGCGCGCGGCTCGGCGGCCCGGATCTCGACCTCGAGGTCGTCGATCGTCGTTGCGAGCTGCGGGACGGTCAACTCGTGCAGGAACTCGACCTTCGTCGCGACGATGATCTCGTCCGGCCCGAGGTGCTCGGTCCGCAGGTGGATGCAACGCCGGACCGCCGGGAACGCCTCGATCGTGGCGCGAATGCGCGCGACGTCCTCGGGCCGCGCCGCCTCGCCGACGAGCAGGCTGCCCATCTCGACGACCAGCACGACCGCGACCGCGACCAGCAGCGCGCCGATCGCGAGGCTGCCGATCGCGTCCCAGCGGCTGTTCCCCGTGACCTCCGCCAGCGTGACCCCGACGAGCGCCAGGCACAGGCCGATGAGCGCCGCGGTGTCCTCGAGCAGCACGACGGGGAGATCGGGACCCTTGGTGTGCCGGATGAACTGCCACCAGGTCTCGCCCGCGGGCCGGACGACGCCCGCCTCGCGCATCCCGGTGCGGAACGAGAGGGCTTCCATCACGAACGCGCCGAGCAACACCGCGATCGCCCACCCGGCGCTCTCGATCGCGTGCGGGTTGCGCAGCTTGTTGATGCCCTCGAAGATCGAGAACAGCCCGCCGGCGCTGAAGAGCACGACCGCGACGATGAACGCGTAGAAGTACCGCAGCGTGCCGTACCCGAAGGGGTGCTGCTCGTCGGGCGGGCGGCGCGCATGACGGCGCCCGAGGAGCAGGAGCCCCTGGTTCCCGGTGTCGGCGACCGAGTGGATCGCCTCGGAGAGCATCGAGCTCGAGCCGGTGAACACGAAGGCGACGAACTTCATCACCGCGATCCCGAGATTGGCGAGGAACGCGGCGATGATCGCCCGGGCCGATTCGTGATGTCCTTCGGTCACGCTCGTCCGCCGCGCGTCATGCCTTCGACGTCGAGCACTCGATCGAGCTGTTCCTCGGTCAGGAGCCCGCGCTCTGTGACGATCGCGCGGATCGACTTCCCGGTGCGGCTCGACTCCTGCACGATGTCGGCGGTCGTCTCGTACCCGAGGTAGGGGTTCAGGGCGGTCGCGATCGCGGGGGACGCCTCGGCGTAGCGCCGCAGGGTCTCGACGTTGGCTTCGATCCCCTTGACACAGCGGTCGGCCAGGAGCCGACACGCGTTCGCGAGCAGCTCGATCGACTCCAAGACGTTGCGCGCGATCATCGGTACGTAGACGTTCAGCTCGAAGTTGCCCTGTGAGCCGCCGAAGGCGACCGCAACGTCGTTGCCGATGACCTGGGCGCCCACCTGGATCACCACCTCGGGTACAACGGGATTCACCTTGCCGGGCATGATCGAAGACCCCGGTTGCAGGTCGGGGAGGTGGATCTCGGCCAGTCCGGCGTGCGGCCCGCTGCTCATCCACCGCAGATCGTTGGCGATCTTGACGAGCGCGACCGCGAGGCCCCGGAGCTGCGCGCTCGCCTCGACGAGCGCGTCGCGCGCACCTTGCGCGGCGAAGTGATCCTGCGCCTCGGTGAGCGGGAGCCCGGTACGTTCGGCGAGGCGGGCGACCACCTTACGGGCGAAGCCTTTGGGCGCGTTGATGCCGGTGCCTACCGCAGTACCGCCGAGCGGCAGCGCGCCCAGTCGCGGCAACGTGCCCGAGAGGCGGGCGATGCCGTCCTCCACCTGCGCGGCGTAGCCGCCGAACTCCTGGCCGAGAGTTACCGGTGTGGCGTCCATCAGATGCGTGCGGCCGCTCTTGACGATGCGGGCGAACGCCCGCTGCTTCGCGCGCAGCGCCTTCGCCAGCGTGCCGGCCGCGGGCGTGAGATCGTTCGCGATGGCGAGCGCCGCGGCGAGTTGCACCGCCGACGGGAACACGTCGTTCGACGACTGCGACATGTTGACGTGATCGTTCGGGTGCACCGGCGTGCCCAACCGCTGGGCCGCGAGCCGCGCGATCACCTCGTTGGCGTTCATGTTCGACGACGTGCCCGAGCCGGTCTGGAACACGTCGACCGGGAACTGCTCGTCGTGCAGGCCGCCGGCGACCTCGTCGGCGGCGGCCGCGATCGCCGGCCCGAGCCGCGGCGGAAGCCGGTTCACCCGCGCCGCCTCCGCCTTGATCAACCCCAGCGCGTGCACGAGCTCCGGCGGCAGCGGGCGGCCGGACACAGCGAAGTTCTCGACCGCACGCTGGGTCTGGGCGCCCCACAGCGCCTCGGCGGGCACCCGGACGTCACCCATCGAATCGTGCTCGACCCGGTCCGGCGCCATGTGGTGACGGTACTTTCTCTGCCATGGTCGAGTTCGCCTACCAGGAGTTGCTCCCGATCGGAGCCGACGAGACGCCGTACCGGCAGCTCACCACCCAACACGTGTCGACGTTCACGGCCGGGGGGCGGCGCTTCCTGCAGGTCGAGCCCGAGGCCCTCACGCTGCTGACGCAACGGGCGATGTTCGACATCGCGCACCTGTTGCGGCCCGGCCATCTCGCGCAGCTGCGCGCCATCCTCGACGACCCCGAGGCCTCGGCGAACGACCGCTTCGTGGCGCTCGAGCTGTTGAAGAACGCGTGCATCGCCGCGGGTGGCGTGCTGCCCTCGTGCCAGGACACCGGAACCGCGATCGTCAAGGCGAAGAAGGGCGAGCTCGTGTTGACGGGAGGCGGCGACCGCGACCGCGAGGCAATCGCGCGCGGCATCTTCCGCACGTACGCCGAGGACAACCTGCGCTACTCGCAGCTCGCGCCGCTCACGACGTTCGACGAGCAGAACACGGGCACGAACCTGCCGGCCGAGATCGAGATCGAAGCGGTCGACGGCGACGCCTACGACACCTCGTCGTTGTTCGCCCTGGCCTCCACGGCGGCCGTGTTCTCGCCGAGCCTCAAGGACCAGTTCCTCGAGCGGTTCCCCAACCTGGTCGTGAGCGACGCCGTCGGCGCATCGGAGACCGGCGCCAACGGCCACATCCAGGTCGTCCGCGGCCACACCGCCATGAAGGGC
>DATMUX010000303.1:0-3351 GCA_035563695.1 Acidimicrobiia bacterium | reverse complement strand
GAGCCAGCGCGACGCCGAGAAGCGGCGGCCGAGGGCGACCGCGCACGGCACGACGAGCGACGGCGCCCAACCGACCTGCACGGCGTTCGAATGGAAGAGGGGCATGCACACGTAGCCGATGTCGCCGGGCGCGAGATCCATGATCATCGACATCCGCTTGCCGGTGACGAGCAGCCGGCGCTGCGAGCAGATCACGGCCTTCGGCGCATCCGACGTGCCCGACGTGAAGATGAGGGCCCAGATGGAATCGATATCGGGCTCGATGCCGGGATCGGGCGCGCCCGCGTGTGGCGCGAGCGCGTCGGCGAGCGAGGAGCCGAGGCTCGGCGGTGGGTCGTCGCCGTCGGCGAACCGCGTCGAGGTCAGCACCGCCGGAAGGCGCCCGGCCACCGGCGCGAGGAGCGCCTCGTGGCGCGGCTCGGTGATCACGAGTCCGCAATGGGTGTGCTCGACGTCGCGCAACAGGTGCTCGTCGCGACGCGTGTGGTTGAGGCCGACGATCGCCGCGCCGATCAGCGCCGCGCCGCCGAACGCGAACAGGTAGTCGGGAGTGTTGTCGAGGAGCACGGCGACGTGGCGCGGGCCCTCGGCCGGGAGCCGCTCGACGAACAGCGCGGCGAACCGGCACGCTTCCGCGAAGTACTCCCCGTGCGTCCAGGTGCGGTCACCGAACTCGATCGCGAGCTCGTCGGCGTGCTCGACCGCGTTCCGGCGCAGCAGGGCCGCGGCGTTGGGCGCCACCAGGGGCGCCTGGCCGGGTGCGGGGACCGAACGGGAGCGCAAGGAACCTGACATCGGCGTCAGATCCTAGGCTGGGCGCGTGAAAGCCGCCGACTGGGACGCCCGGTACGCCGAGCATCAGATGCGGCACGACCGCGACGGCACGCTGTGGGGAGTCGAGCCGAACCGCTTCGTCGCCCGCGATCTCGCCGGCCTGCCGCCCGGCCGCGCGCTCGACCTCGCGTGCGGCGAGGGTCGCAACGCGATCTGGCTGGCCGAGCGCGGCTGGCAGGTCACCGCGGTCGACTTCTCGTCCGTCGCGATCGACCGCGGGCGTGAGCTCGCGGAACACCGCGGCGTCACCGTCGACTTCGTCGTCGCCGACCTGTTGAGCTGGGTGCCCGAACCGGAGCACTACGACCTCGTCGTGCTCGCGTACCTCCAGCTGCCGGACGACGAACGGCGCGCCGTCTTCGGCCGCGCGGCCCGCGCGGTTGCCGCGGGCGGGACGCTTTACGTGCTCGCGCACGACTCGCGCAACCTGCGCGACGGCATCGGCGGGCCGCAGGAACCGGCCGTGCTGTACACCGCGGGCGATGTCGCGGCCGACCTACCCGACTTCGACATCGTGCGCGCCGGCGAGGAGCTCCGCCCCGTCGACGGCGGCACGGCGATCGACTGCCTCGTCGTTGCGCGGCGGCCCGGGCCGCCCGCAACCGCGGCCTCCTGACCGTTCCTGCGCCGTCTGACCTCGGATAGCGAGGTCATACGGCACATGAAGCGAGATCAGGCGCGCCGGGCGCTCCCGACGCCGGGGCGCCGGCCGAAAGTAGCCTGCCGGTTCGTGAGCGTGGACCTGTCGGGCGCCGCCGATCTGCACTGCCACTTCGGCCCCGACCCGCACCGTGAACGATCGGTCGACGCGTTCGAGGCCGCCCGCGAGGCCGCGGGCGCGGGGCATCGCGCGATCGTGCTCAAGTCGCACGACTCCCCCACCGCGTCGCTGGCGTGGGCGGTGCAGCGCGACGTCGGCGACTCGATCTCGGTGTTCGGCGGCATCTGCTGCGATCGGGAGGTCGGCGGCGTCAACCCCGCGGCCGTAGAGGTCGCGCTCGACCTGGGCGCACGCATTGTGTGGCTGCCGACGCTCAGCAGCCGCCAGGACTTCGAGAACGGCGTCGCCGCCCAGCTCGGGATCCCCGGGCCGGGCATCGTCGTCACCGACGGCGGCGGAGAGCTGCTGCCCGAGACGCGCGACGTGCTCGCGCTCGTGCAGGAGCACGGCGCCGTGCTCGCCACGGGCCACGTGAGCGCGGCCGAGCACTACGCGGTGGTGAAGGAGTTCGCGCGCCGGGGCACCGTGTTGCTCACGCACGCGACCGAGGACCTCGCCGGGCCGAAGCTGACCGCCGCGCAGTGCCGCGAGCTGGCGGAGCTCGGCGCGTGGGTCGAGCTCTGCGCGATGACGTGCATCGGCGCGCTCGCGACGAAGACGGTCGGCCAGATGATCGAGACGATCCGGGCCGTCGGCGTCGAGCATGTGACGCTCGGCACCGACTACGGCCAGAAGATCAACCCGCACCCGGCGGCGGGCTTGCAGACGTACGCGGACGCGCTGTACGCAGAGGGACTCACCGAGGCCGAGATCCGCCGGATGGCTTGCACGAACCCGTGCGCGTTGTTGGGAGTCGACTGAATGCCGCACATCGCGATCCCCGAAGGACACGCCGACCCCGAGGTGCGCGTGTGGGCGCTGCGGCCCGAGATGGGCATCGGCGCGGGGGCGCTCAGCCACGCGATCTACGAGCAGAGCATCGTTCCCGTGCGGGAGCGCGAGCTGGCGCGTATGCGCATCGCATGGATCAACGGATGCGCGATCTGCCGGCAGTGGCGCAAGACGCCGGGCGCGGCGGGCAACCTGACCGAAGACGACTACGCGCACGTGCTCGAGTTCCGCACCTACGACGGCTACTCCGAGCGGGAACGGCTCGCGATCGAGTATGCCGAGCGTTTCGCGCTCGACCACGACCGCATCGACGACGCGTTCTTCGGCCGGCTGCGCGCCGCGGGATTCACCGACGCCGAGATCCTCGACCTCACCGTGTGCATCGGGGGATGGCTCGCGCTGGGCCGAACCCTACACGTGCTGGGCATCGACGACAGCTGCCGCCTCGCGCCCTGAAATTCGCCGTCCGCGCACGACGCCCCCGCCTAGTGTGCGGCTCGTGGGTGATCTGGCGGCGGACACGCAGGTCGCCGGCGACGCCGGCCGGTACACGGCCCGACTCTCGCGCGCGTGGGAGATCTGGGGCCCGAACGGCGGTTACCTCGCGGCGATCGCGTTGCGCGCCGCGGGCGCGCACTCCCGCTTCGACCATCCGGCAAGCATCGTCGGGCACTTCCTCGGCGTCGCGCGGTTCGACGAGGTGCAGCTCGACGTCACGACGCTGCGGGCGGCCAAGCGCGCCGAGTCGATGCGCGTGTCGATGACCCAGCAGGGCGAGCCGGTCTTCGAGGCGCTCGTGTGGACGACCGGCGATGTCAACGGACTCGAGCACGATCGCACGACGTTCCCGGCGACGTTCGAACCCGAATCGGTGCCCTCGAGCGCCGAACGCATCGCGGCCGCGG
>DATMUX010000302.1:0-2768 GCA_035563695.1 Acidimicrobiia bacterium | reverse complement strand
AGCCGAACAGGCGGGCGACGAGCGCCGAGGGGAACGAGTCGACCATCGTGTCGAACGACCGCACGTTCGCGTTGTAGATCCGGCGCGCCACCTGGATGCGGTCCTCGGTGTCGGCGAGCTGGTGCTGGAGGTCGAGGAACTGCGTGCTCGCCTTCAGGTCGGGGTACTGCTCGGCGAGCGCCATCACCTGCGAGACACCCACGCCGAGAGCCTGCTCGCGCTCGGCCTGCGCGTCGGGCGGGCGGCGGGCCGCCATGGCGTCGACGCGCAACGAGGTCACGGCCCGGAGCACCGTGCTCTCGTGGTCGGCGTAGCCCTGCACGGTGCTCACGAGGTTGGGGATGAGGTCGTAGCGCCGTTGGAGCTCGGTGTCGATGTCGCGCCACGACTCCCGCACGAGGTTCCGCAAGCGGACGAAGCGGTTGTAGATCGCGAGCATCACGACGATGACGAACAGCGCGATCGCCCCGGCAACGATCAACAGCGGCACCCCGCGATCCTACGTGCCCGCGCGCGTCATCGGGGCGGGTACGTGGAGTAGACGACCTGGGGCACGTGCGCGTGGAACGCATCGAGCCAGCTCCCGACGTCGAGCCAGCGGGCGGGGTCGAGCTTGCCGACGGCGAGCAGCACCCAGGGCCCGACGATCTCGAACGTGTCGAACGAGTCGGCCGCGAGCAGCCACTCCATCATCCGGCCGTCGAGCACCGAAAACGCGAACTTCTGATCGTCGCATTTCACCCGGAAGCGCCGGTTGAACTCGTCGGACTCGAGCTCGACATCGCGCAGACCGAGGTGCGACCCCAAGTGCGAGAAGAACCCTTCGTGACCGAGCCACAGGTGCGGGCACGCAGCCGGGACCGTCAGGATCCCGCAGGTGAACCGGTGATACGACCGGCTCCGCCCGCCGTGACCGTCGCTCGTTTCGTCGTAATACCAGTAGTCGAACAGGCGCAGCGGCAGACCGTTGTGCGTGCCCGACAGCACGAGCTCGAGCTTGCGCCCGTCGCCCCGGCGGAACAGCCCGAAGGGGAGGTCGAGGACGTGATCGACGTCGTCGACGGTGAACGTGAACCCGATGCATTGCGCGAGGGCGAGGAGCGCGCCGACGCGCGCCTGCCGGCGCCGGTACTGCGCGTACGCGACGAGCGCGACGGCCGAAAGGCCGACCACGAGCAGCAATACCACCAAGGCCATGCCTACCCTCCTCCCTCTTGCACTTTGCGTGACTCATCCACCCGTCCGGTGGTTGCGTCACGCAAGTTCGCCTGAATTGGCGGTCAGTCACCCCAGTAGCGCTGCTCGCGCCAGGGATCACCCTCGTTGTGATAGCCGTTGCGTTCCCAGAACCCGGGCTCGTCGTGGTCGAGCAGCTCGATGCCCCGGAGCCACTTCGCCGACTTCCAGAAGTACAGGCCGGGGATGACCATCCGCACCGGACCGCCGTGCTCGGCCTCGAGGGGCGCGCCGTCGTGCGACCAGGCCACCAGCGCGTCGTCGGTCAGCAGCTCCGCCAGCGGAGTGTTCGTCGTGTAGCCGTACTCGGCGTGCTGCACGGCGTGGGTCGCGCGGGGATCGACACCGCAGGCATCGAGCAGCTCCCGCACGCGAACACCGGTCCAGCGCATGTCGAACTTCGACCACTTCGTCACGCAGTGGATGTCGACGACGACGTCGACGACGTCCATCGCGTGGAGGTCGTCCCAGCTAAACGTGCGCTCGCGCGCCACGAGCCCGAACACCCGCAGCGTCCACTGCGCGGGATCGATCTGCGGGACGTCGCCGACGTGCAACACCGGGTACCGCTCGGTGTAGTACTGCCCGGGCGGCAGACGGTCGGGGCTGTAGCCCTTCTCGATCAACGAGTTGCGGTTGCGTTCGAAGAACCCCATCGTCGCGTCTCCGATCCGTTCCGATCAGTGCGCCCGCCACGCGTCCTTGGCGCGCGTGCGCTGCTTGACTGCGGGGGGCAGCTTGCCCTTCGCGACGTCGGCGAGCGTCACGTGCTCGAGCACGTCGCGCAGGCTCGCGCGCAGCGCGACCCACACCTCGGGCAGCCGCTCGGCCGCGCCCCCGTACGAGAGCTGGTCGGGCCGCACACCCTGCACGGCTGCGAGCGGACCCTCGACGGCGCGCAGCACGTCGGCGACCGTGATCTCCTCGGCCGACCGGGCGAGCTGGTAGCCGCCCTCGGCCCCGCGGCGGGTCCGCACGAGGCCCGCCCGGCGCAGCTCCGTGAGGATGTTCTCGAGGAAGTTCTGCGGGATGTCCTGGCTCCGCGCCAGCTGCTCGCCCTTCACGGGCATTCCCCCACCCTGGGCCGCGGCCAGCTCGACCGCCGCCCGCACCGCATAGTCCGCCTTGGCTGTGATCCGCACGGCCCGATTCTCGCCCACCGGGCGGCCTTGACGGCGCCCGGCCTGTATCAGTACCTTTTCCATCAGTTTGGTCGACAAAGCCGCCGGGCGGGGCCCGGGCCGCGGCAACCGAGGCACGGAGCCGGAATGCACCTCGACATCGCGCTCGCCGGGCTCGTAGTGGGGTTCGTCATCGGCCTGACCGGCATGGGCGGGGGCGCGCTCATGACGCCCGTGCTCGTCGTGTTCTTCCACGTGCCGGCTTCGGCCGCGATCTCCTCCGACGTCGTCGCCTCGTTCTTCCTCAAACCGATCGGCGGGGGCGTGCACATCCGCAAACGCACCGTGAACTGGGGGATCGTGCGCTGGCTGGCGATCGGCTCGGTGCCGGCCGCGTTCCTCGGCAGCTAC
>DATMUX010000301.1:0-2496 GCA_035563695.1 Acidimicrobiia bacterium | reverse complement strand
GACCCGCGAGGATCACGGGGACGGTTCTCGGCGCCGCGCCGAGGGCGGCCAGGGCGGTCGCCGTTTCGTAAGTCGTCACGAACGGTAAGTTACCACTTACCCGTGAGGAGTCAAGAGGCGGGGGCGCGAGCGGGCACAGGTGCAGCAGACTTGCCCCGCAAGTGGAGGGTGGAATGCGCCGAAGCACCCGTGTGCATCTGGACACGGGCGGCGCACCGCAGGCCGCGCCGGCGGCGCCCCCGGGGTGGTATCCGGATCCGTGGCGGGTCGCGCCCGCCCGCTGGTGGGACGGAGTCGGCTGGACCGGCTTCACCTCGGCACCGCCCCCGCCGTCTGCAGGCCGCAGGCCCCAGCTGCCGAAGGCGCGCGACGACATCCACGGCGGTGGCATCGCGATCCTCGGTTTCTTCGGGGCGCTCGCGCTCGGCCTGCTGTTCGCGAAGGCGGCGCTCGCCCTCGGCGCGGCGCCGAGAACCGTCCCCGTGATCCTCGCGGGTCAGATCGGACTGTGGTCCGGGCTGAGCATGGCCGCGTACATCGTGACGCACCGCCGCCCGGGCGGGTCGCTCGCCGACCTCGGCCTGCACCGCCCGACCGGCGCCGAGATCGGCATCGGGATCGGCGCGGGCTTCGGCGGCGTCATGGTCGCCGCGCAGGTCGCGTTGATCCTGCGCGGACTGTTCCCCGACAACACGCCGACGACGCAGTCGCGGCTGTTCCTCGTGAGCCGGCCGAGCCTCGCGGCGATCCTCGTCACCGCGGTGCTCGCGTGCATCGGCGCACCGTTCTTCGAGGAGCTGTTCTTCCGCGGGATCGTGCAGACGGTGCTGACCCGCAACATCGGCGTGGCCGCCGCCATCGCCGTGCAGGCCGCGTTGTTCGGCTCCGCGCACTTCCAGCTCGGCATGACGTTCAACCAGGCGGTCGTGCGGTGCGGGACGGTGACGGTGCTGGGCTGCCTGCTCGGCCTGCTGCGCCACCACACCGGACGGCTCGGGGCGGGAATGGTCGCACACGCGACGAACAACGTCATCGTGGTGTGCCTGACATTCATCGCGCTCGCGGCGCGCTGACCTCCGCCGGAGCTACGCCCGCGGCGGACGCAACGCGTTGCGGATGCGCGCGCGATCGCTCGCGGGCAGCACCACCTTGCGCAGCCGGACGCTCTTCGGGGTCACCTCGGCGCACTCGTCCTCGGCGATGA
The DNA here is from genome assembly GCA_035563695.1 of Acidimicrobiia bacterium. GTDB lineage: Bacteria > Actinomycetota > Acidimicrobiia > IMCC26256 > PALSA-610 > DATMUX01. The sequence goes on along the minus strand of DATMUX010000301.1, from coordinate 1,292 downwards.
ACTCGAGCGCCTGCTCCAGCGACATGGGGCGCGGCGGGACGAGCCGGACCAGATCGTCGGACCCGGCCGCGCGCATGTTCGTGAGCTTCTTCTCCTTCGTGGGGTTGACGTCCATCTCGTCGGTGCGCGAGTTCTCGCCGACGATCATCCCCTCGTAGACCTCGACCCCGGGGCTCACGAGCATGGCGCCGCGTTCCTGCAGGTTCATGAGCGCGTACCCGGTGGTGGGGCCGCGGCGGTCGGCGACCATCGAGCCGCTGCGGCGCGTCCGCAGCTCGCCGAACCAGGGCGCGTAGCCGTCGAACACGTGATGCAACATGCCGGTGCCGCGCGTCTCGGTGAGGAACTCGGTCCGGAAGCCGATCAACCCGCGCGCCGGCACGCGGAAGTCCATGCGCACCCAACCGGTGCCGTGGTTGACCATCTGCTCCATGCGGCCCTTGCGCAGCGCGAGCAGCTGCGACACGACACCGAGGTACTCCTCGGGGATGTCGACGCTCACCCGCTCGACGGGCTCGTGCAGCGTGCCCTTGATCTCCTTGGTGACGACCTGGGGCTTGCCGACCGTCAGCTCGAATCCTTCGCGCCGCATCGTCTCGACGAGCACCGCGAGCTGCAGCTCGCCCCGGCCCTGCACCTCCCACGCGTCGGGCCGGTCGGTCGGCAGGACCCGCAACGACACGTTGCCGACGAGCTCCTGGCGCAGCCGCGACTCGATGAGGCGCGCCGTGAGCTTGTCGCCGTCCTGGCCGGCGAGCGGCGACGTGTTGATGCCGATCGTCATCGAGAGGCTCGGGTCGTCGACGTGGATCACGGGCAGGGGCCGCGGGTCGTCCGGGTCGGTGAGGGTCTCCCCGATCGTCACGTCGGCGAGACCCGCGATCGCCATGATCTCGCCGGGGCCCGCCTCGTCGGACGGCACGCGGTCGAGCGCCTCGGTCACGTACAGCTCGGTGATGCGGACGGTCTCGGTCGTCCCGTCGGCCCGGCACCACGCCACGGGCTGCCCGCGCCGCATGTGCCCGTGGCGCACCCGGCACAGCGCCAGGCGGCCGACGTACGGCGACGCGTCGAGGTTGGTGACCAGCGCCTGCAACGGGTGGCCGGGGTCGTACCCGGGCGCGGGGATGTGCTCGAGCAGGAGCTCGAAGAGCGGTTTGAGGCCGCCGGCCGGCGCCCCGCCGCCGAGCGTCAGCTCGGGGTCGTCGGGGTCGAGCGACGCGACGCCCCGCCGGGCGTTGCAGTACACGATCGGGAAGCTGATCTGGTGCTCGTCGGCGTCGAGGTCGAGG
>DATMUX010000300.1:0-6282 GCA_035563695.1 Acidimicrobiia bacterium | reverse complement strand
CGGGAAAGTCGACGCTCGCGCGCCTCGTCGCCGGCCGTCGTGCACCGACGTCGGGCCGGGTCGATCGTCCGGGCGCGGTGGGGTTGGGACGGCCCGGCGGCACCGCCATGGTGTTCCAGCGCCCCGAGGCCCAGGTGCTCGGCGTGCGCGTGCGCGACGACGTCGTGTGGGGGTTGTCGCCGGCCGATCGCGACGCGATCGACGTCGATGCCGTGCTCGATCGCGTCGGATTGCGCGCCTTCGCCGACCGGGAGACGTCGACGCTCTCGGGCGGCGAGCTGCAGCGCCTCGCGATCGCGGCGGCCACGGCGCGCGGGCCGGGGCTGTTCGTCTCCGACGAGGCGACCGCCATGGTCGACGCCGGCGGCCGCGCCCGGCTCGTCGCGCTGCTGCGCTCGCTGGCCGACGCGGGCATCGGCGTCGTGCACGTCACCCACCACGCGAACGAGGCGCAACTCGCCGATCGCGTCGTGACGCTGGCCGCGGGGCGTGTCGTCGACACGCCCCTGTCGGTGCATCCGAACGGCGCGGTCCCGGCGGCACCGCGTCCCGGCAACGCCGTCATCGCGTTGCGCGACGTCGGTCACGTGTACTCACGCCGCACCCCGTGGGCGCACCGCGCCCTGATCGACGTCACGCTGACGATCCGGGAGCACGAAGCCGTCCTCGTGGTCGGGCACAACGGCTCGGGGAAGTCGACGCTCGCCTGGGTCCTGTCCGGGCTCCTCGACCCGAGCGAAGGCCGGGCCGAGCTCGACGGTCGCCCGATCACCGAGCAGGTCGGGCGCGTCGGCTTGTCGTTCCAGCACGCGCGCCTGCAGCTGCTCCGCCCCACCGTGCTCGACGAGGTGCGCGCCGCCGCCTCGGTCGACGACGAGGCCGCCGCGGCCGCACTGGCGGCGGTCGGGCTCGACGCGGCGATCCTCGGGAGCGCGCGCGTCGACGAGTTGAGCGGCGGGCAGATGCGGCGCGTCGTCCTCGCCGGAGTCCTCGCCGCGGAGCCGCGGGTGATCGTGCTCGACGAACCGTTCGCGGGCCTCGACGCGCACGGTCGCGCCGAGCTGCGCGCGGTGCTCGCGCGCCTCCGCGCCGAGCGCGGCGTGGCGCTCGTCGTCGTCTCACACGATCCCGACCTCTCGCCGCACGATTTCGACCGCGTCGTCGAGCTCGTCGCCGGACGGATCGTGCGCGACGAACCCGCGGGCGACGTCGTCACGGAGTTACAGCCGTGACCGCGCGCGAGACCGAGCTCACGTTCCTGCGCCTCGTACCGGGCACCTCGGGTGTGCACCGGTTGTGGGCCGGCACGAAGCTGCTCGTCGCGGCCGAGCTCGCGTTGATGGTCTCGATCGCGCCGACCTGGCCCGTGCTCGGCGTCGCGGCCGGAGTCGTCGCGACCGGCTTGCTCTGGGCGCGCATCCCGCTCGGCGCGTTCCCGCGGCTGCCTCGCTGGTTCTACATCGCACTGCTCATCGGCGCGGCGCTGAGCATGTGGTCGGGAACCCATCCACTCGTCGAGGTGGGCGGGATCCAGCTGAGCATCGGCGGACTCTCCGACTGGGCCCGCTTCACCACGCTGGCAGTCGTGCTCGTCGCGTCGGGCGCGCTCATCGGATGGACGACGCCGCTGGGCGATGTCGCGCCCGCGCTCGCCGCGCTCGGTCGCCCGCTGCGGTGGTTCCGGCTGCCCGTCGACGAGTGGGTCGTCGCCGTCGCACTCGCGATCCGGTGCCTGCCCATGCTCATCGACGAGATCCGGACCCTCGGCGCGGCGCGGCGGCTACGCGCGCACCCGGATCGTCACGCAAGTGCGCGCGCCGGCGCGCGCGACATCATGCTCGAGGTGCACGATCTCATGGCGACGGCGATCGTCACGTCGATCCGCCGGGCCCGCGACCTCGCCGAGGCGATGGTGGCGCGCGGCGGCATCGGCGGGAGCGTCTCGGCGACGAGGGCGCGCCTGCGCGTCTCCGACGCGCTCGTGCTGCTCGCCGCGACGGCCGTGTGCGCCGTCACCCTGGTGTTGGTGTACGTCTGACCGCGCGCGAGTCGCGGCCGTTCGTGATCTTCACGCGCTGCCAGGTCGCTTTCGCGCCGGTGTCACCGATACGGAACAGCACCGCGCACGTCGTCGCGGCAACCAGCACGGTGCCCGCGACGAGCACCGCGCGCGCGCCGCGGGAGACGGGTGCGCGGGCCTCGCCCCCGCGAAACGGCCACGCGGATCGCTCACGCCGGTCGAGGAGCATGACGCCCAGGGCAACGAGGAAGAGCAGCAGTGCGAGCGGGCGGATCATCTCCGCGATGTGAACGTGATCGCGCAATGCCGCCGAGGTCGGGACACTGTGGCGCAGGGCCTTCCCGCTGCTGATCGCGAGCTGCGTGCTGAGGCCGGCGACGATCGCGACCGCGAGCACGAGCCAGCCGTAGCGCTCGCGCACCCGCCCCGACGCGGCCATCGCGATCGCGCCGAACGCGACGAGCGGGATCAGCACCACCGGGACGTGCACAAACAGAGGATGCGCCGGGATACCGAGGAACGTGGAGAAGTCCATCCGCGCAGTATGACGGCGACGAGTAAACGCCGAGTCAAGCGCGCCGCCGTGGCCGCGCGCCCGGGCGCGCCGTAGGATCCGCGCCATGGAACACGTCCGCCTCGGCCGCACCGGCCTCCAGGTGTCGCGTATCTGCCTCGGGACGATGACGTTCGGCCTGCAGGTCGACGAAGACGCCTCGCGCGCGATCCTCGACCACGCCGCCGATCTCGGCATCACGTTTCTCGACACCGCCGACGCGTATCCCCTGGGCGGCGACCTCTCCACCGCGGGCCGCACCGAGGAGATCCTCGGTCGTTGGATGAAGGGCCGGCGCCCCGACTTCGTCGTCGCGACCAAGTGCTTCGCGCCGGTCGGGCCGAACCGCTGGGATATGGGCAACAGCCGGCGCCACATCATGGACGCGATCGACGCGTCGCTGCGCCGGCTCCAGACCGACTTCGTCGACCTGTACCAACTCCACTTCGACGACCCGAACGTCCCGATCGACGAGTCGCTCGGCGCACTCGACGATCTCGTGCGTGCGGGCAAGGTGCGATACGTCGGATGCTCGAACTTCCTCGCCTACCGCCTGGCGCGGGCGATCGGGCGGAGCGAGCTGCGCGACATCGCCCGCTTCGAGTCGGTGCAGCCCCGCTACAACCTGCTGTTCCGGGAGTTCGAGCGCGAGCTGTTCCCGCTGTGCCTCGAAGAAGGCATCGGCGTGATCCCGTACAACCCGATCGCGGGCGGCATGCTCTCCGGCAAGCACGACCGCTCGAAGCCGCCCGAGGAGGGCACGCGCTTCATGCTCGGCAACGCAGCGCGCACGTACCAGGACCGTTACTGGCACGACCACGTCTTCGACACCGTCGACGAGCTCGTGAAGATCGCAAGTGACGCGGGCGTTCCGCTCGCGACGCTGGCCGTCGCCTGGGTGCTCCGCCATCCGGCGATCACGGCGCCGATCGTCGGCGCGAGCCGGCCCGACCAGCTCGACGCGACGGTGGCGGCGGTCGGCACGAACATCGATGCCGATCTCGCGCACCGGCTCGACGAGGTGACGGCCGCGTACCGCCGGGGTGACGCGCCGCGTTAGCGTGCGGCGCGTGAGCGACAACATCGCGGTTCCATACTTCTGCTCGCTCCCCGCGACGCCGCCGCCGTGGCCGGGGGTCGTGGTCGTGATGGAGGGCATGGGCATCACGCCACAGTTGCTGCGCGTGTGCGAGCGGCTCGCGCGCGAGGGCTACGCCGTCGCGGCACCCGATCTGTTCTGGCGCTTCGGTGGCAGCAACCCCGACGCGGGCGGCACGCCGTACGCCGAGTTGCGCCATGCCGACGGCCGGGCCGACATCGTCGAGGTCGTCGCGCGGTTGCGCGATCTCGGCGCGGCGACCGTGGGCATCACCGGCTTCTGCATGGGCGGCGGCTACGCGTATCTCGCAGCCGTGTCGGGCGTCGACGTCGATGCGGCCGCGCCGTTCTACGGCGGCGGCATCGCGCAACACCTCGGCGATCCGTATTGCCCGCTGTTGTGCTTCTTCGGCGGGCGCGACGAGTGGATCACCCCCGACGACATCGCGCTCGTCGAGAAGACCCATCCCGGACAGGTCGTCGTGTACGACGACGCGCCGCACGGCTTCATGCGCGACGGTTCCGACCACTACGACGAAGCGGCCGCGACCGACGCGTGGCGCCGGCTCCTCGAGTTCTTCGGCACGCACCTGCGCGTGCTGTCGTGAGCGCGCCGGGCTAGCCGCCGGCGCCGTCGAAGAGGCTGGTCTCGAGCGGCCCGCCCGGCCACGCGGGCACCACCCGCACCAGATGCGACTCGACGAGGAGCTCACGCTCGAGGTCGGATGACACCGACGCGAACGGCGACGTCTGCGTGCGGTGCGCGGCAATGCCGGCGCGGCGTACGTCGAGCAGGTGCTCGGCGTCGATCACCGTCGTGATCTCGTCGTCGGGCCGGCCCAGCTCGAGATCGACGTACCCCGGGAGCGCGCCGCGGGCCTTCATCTCGGCCTGCCACCGGACCATGAGCGAGCGCTTCAGCGTCCAGTAGTAGAGCCGGGACGAAGCCGGCGCGGCCCGGGCGAACGCGTGCGTCGTCGCCTCGCCGATCCGCATGTGGTCGCGATGGTCGTTGATCGAGACGGGATCCAGCGTGACCACGACGTCGGGGGCGAGGGCCGTGATCCGGGCCGCGACGGCGGCGATCACGTCGTCGATCGGTACCGCGACGAGCGAATCCGGCGGCGGCGCGCCCTCCATGTCGGAATCGGCGAAGCCGAGCACGGTCGCGCCGGAGGCGCCGAGCACCGCGGCCGCGGTGTGCAGCTCGGCTTCCCGGGCCGCGGCCAGCTCGCCGGGCGAGCCCGTCGTGCCGCTCGTGTCCTCGCCCGCTTCGCCGCGCGTCGCGCAGCACACGTGGACGTCGACGCCGGCCGCGGCCGCGGCCGCGATGACCGATCCCGTGCCGAACGTCTCGTCGTCCGGATGTGCGACCACGACGAGCATCCGCGCCATCACGTGATCCTAGGGTTCCGATCCCGGGGCGCCGATCCCAAGGCTGGTGGCTACGGCTCCGTAGCGGAGACGGCGCCGGGCCGGGCATCATGGCGGCCGACAGAGGGGACGCCCCCGAAGGTGTTCGTATGGTGATCGTCGAAGAGCCGCAGCCTCGCACCGTGCGCACCGCCCGCGGGCGCATCGTCGGCTACTACGAGTTCGGCGATCGCGCGGGAGCTCCGGTGATCGCCCTGCACGGCACACCCGGCTCGGGCGCGGGCTTCGCGTGGACCGACGACGCGGCGCGCACGCGCGGGCTGCGTGTGATCGCTCCCGACCGTCCCGGCATCGGCTACTCCGATCGCTTCGAGTCGTCCGGCCGGCTCGTGGTGGCGCACTACGCCGACGAACTCGTCGCGTTCGCCGACGCGCTCGAGCTCGAGAGGTTTCCCGTGCTCGGCTACTCCGGCGGCGCTCCCTACGCGTTGGCCGCCGCCGAGCGTCGCCCCGACCGCGTGCGCGCCGCCGCGATCGTTTCGGGTGCCGGACAGATCGGAGAATGGGCGACGCTCGACGACTACGAGGCGGCCGACCGGCAGCTGACCCAACTCTCGCTGTACGCCCCCGCGCTCGCGCGCGCCACGTTCGCGGCCACGGCGTTCCTCACGCGCGTGGCGCCGAGCGTCGCCCTCCGGCTCGTCGAGCACGACCTCTCCGAGAGCGACCGCGAGGTGATCAAGACCTTTCCTTCGCCGCGGGCCGCGCTGGCCCTGTTCACGCACGCGTTCATGCTGCGCGCCGACGGCGTCGTCGCCGACTACGCGGCGCTCGGGCGGAAGTGGGGCTTCCGCGTCGAGAACATCGGCGTGCCCGTGCGCCTCTGGCACGGCACCGGCGACCCGGTGGTTCCGATACGGCACAGCGAAGCGTTGTGCGCGCGCGTGCCGGGGGCCCGCCTCGTACCCTGGGAGCGCGCGGGGCACCTCGCGATCATCGCCCGCATCGGCGAGGTCCTCGACGGCCTGATCGAGCTGACCGGGGAGTAGCCCGCGGCCGCGCTGCGCGGCCGCTTTCGGGCCGTCTCGCGCGCTGCGCGGAGGGTGCTTGCACTGCCCGCGGAAGAGGTGCACATTGAACGTGGGACGGCGTCCATCCAGCCCAATGACCCCAATGGCGTCGACCCATTCACTGACCCCAGCCTCGGCCCCGCCTCCCCCACATCGGCGGGGCCGAG
>DATMUX010000299.1:0-3012 GCA_035563695.1 Acidimicrobiia bacterium | reverse complement strand
TCTTGCCCGAACCCGTCGGCGCCTCGGCGACGAGATGGTGCCCGCGCTCGAGCGCGGGCGCGACGGCGTCGGTCAGCGCGAGCTGGCCCTCACGGTGTTCCCCACCGAGCGCGGCGACGGTCGCGGTGAGCAACGCGCGGTGGTCGGGCACCACGCCCATTGCAGCACACCGGCGCGCCGCGTACTTCGAGGGTCGATCATGCGCCGGCGGCGGTGACGATGGCGTCGGTGACGAAGCCCGCGAGCAGCCCGATGAGCAGGCCGTACGCCAGCAGGTCCATCCGCCGGGTCTTCGCCGCGACCCCGATCAGCTGGATGACCACATAGAGAATCGAGCCGGCCGCGAGCGTCAAGAAGACGACCGACACCGCCTCCGAGGTGAAGGCGTGGCCGACCGCAGTGCCGAAGAAGGTGGGGCCGCCGCCGATGGCGCCCAGCGCGAGCAGGAATCCCCAACTCGGGATCGCGCGCGTGCCGTCGGGATTGGTGTCGGCCGTGAGCGGAGCGACGATGCCGAAGCCTTCGGTGGCGTTGTGCAACGCGAAGCCGATGACGAGCAGCGTCGCGAGCGCGATCTCGCCCTGCGCGGCGGACTGGCCGATGGCGAGACCCTCGGCGAAGTTGTGCAGGCCGATGCCGACCGCGATCAACAAGGCGAGCCGGCGCGCCGGCGACCAGGAAGCCAGGCCCATGCGCGACGGCGCCCGTTCGAGCACCGCGACACTCCCCGCCCCCGACGACCCGTTCCCGCGCCCGGGCCCGTCTCCCGGCGTCGACGTGCCGTTGACGAGCGTGGCATCGGGTGTGTGCGTGATGCGGTCCATCCAGCGCTCGTAGGCGACCAGGCCGAGCAACCCGACGGTGAGACCACCGGCGAAGAGCAGGCCGTAACCGAACGCGGTGCCGAGCCCGCCGTTGCCGGCGTGGAAGTCGCCGAGCGCCGCATCGATCGGCTCCCACGCGTGGGACAGCACGTCCCAGACCAGGAACAGGAGGACGCCCACCGCGACGGCATTGAGCATCATGCGCAGCGTCGGCGCGGGCCGCTTGAGCCGGCCGATCGGCAGGCCGAGCAGGATCGTCACGCCGGCGATGAAGCCCAGCAGCAGCGTCTTTTCGAGACTCACGAGATGACTCCTCGACCGGACGGACTCGACCGCCTGCGTTACTTAGGTTAGCCTAACCTGCGTACGGCAGGAAGGCAAGCACGACAAGCCAGGACTGCGTCGACGGCTCCGCGCACCTCGGCAACACTCCGGCATTCGAAGCCAGGGTCGGTGACCGCGTCCGCTGGCGCATCGCCGCGCTCGGCAAGGAGTTCCACGTCTTCCATCTGCACGGGCACCGCTGGCTCGACGCGTCGGGGCGCCTCACCGACTCGCAGATCCTGGGGCCGTCGACCACGCTCACGGTGGAGTACACCGAGGACAACCCCGGCGACTGGCTCTATCACTGCCACGTCACCGATCACATGGCGGGCGGCATGGTCGGCTGGTACCGCGTCGGCGCGTGACGCCGGCCCGGCGCGGGCCGGGGCTCAGGAACGCGGCTTCTCGGTGAACTGGACCGGGACGTACTCGGGGTCGTCCTCGGTCCGCACGCTGAAGCGCCACTTACAGCACACGTCGTCGGGATCGCGGCGCGGCGGGATGGCGAGGATGTCGACCTTCATGTTCGGGTGGTACATCTTCGTCGTCACGATCATCGACTTCGGACACGTGGAGTGACAGTTCTTCTCGAGAATGTCGGGCCGACCCATCGCCTCCCACTGGTCGACGGCGACGCAGCGGTTGAAGGTCATGATCCCGACGTCGGGCTCGGGCATCTCGAACGACATGTCGAAGGCCTTGCCCGGCATCGACGTCGCGTCCATCTGGAGATCCTTCATCCAGTCGGCGACCGTGCTGCCGGTGATGCCGAGGTACCGCTCCTTCAGCTTCTTCACGCCGGGCAACACGACGTTGCCCCACAGCGTGTACTGGATGTCGAACATCACGTCGAGTCCGTAGCGGACCGTGATCTGCGTGGCCCACGCCTCGATGCACTGCAGCAGGTACTCGTGGCCACCGAGCAGCCACGTGACGAGCTGCTCCTTCGACAGATCAACGAGGTTCGGGCGCGGGCTGAACAGACCCCTGTAGATCACTCGAGTCGATGCGCGCTCGGACTCGGGCACGTGCTCGTTGGGGTCGTCGTAGACGGTGCCGTCCGGTAGGAACTCGCTCCGCATGCGCTCGAGCTCGGGCACGATCTGGTCGTTCCACGCGGTCCATTCGATCTCGGCGGCCGTGTCGGCGCCGTAGCGCTGCGCGATCTCGGCGGCCCAACCGTCGACGCAGAGTTGCATGTACTCGTCGCTCCACGGGATGACCTTCGTGGCGAGCGCATCCTTCGAGAAGTCGGTGTAGCGCAGGTCGGGCCGCCACGGCCCGCTGTAGTCGGCGAGCTCGGCGCCCGAATCGACGTCACGCTGATACCGGATGTCGAGGTCCTTCTTCGGATACGTGACGGTGTTGTCAAGCTTGTCGAACTTCGGGTAGTCGACGAGGTCCACCCCGAGCATCAACACGAAGTCGTCGGCGATGACCCCTTCTTCCAAGTGGGCGCCGGGCTTGCGAATGTCGAGGAACCCGTCGAGCCGGGCGTCGTTCGTTTGCTCTGACATTTGCTCCGACATGCGATGTTCCCCCGAGGTACTAGCCGATCGGCTAGTTCACGGTAGTCGATCGGCTAGGGCCCGACAACCATGGTTACCCTCGGGGCGTGGCCGCCACCTCCGCACCGCACAGCGCGGCGCAGGCCCGCATCGTCGACGCGGCGCTCGACCTGTTCGCCGAGCACGGCGTCGGGGGAACCTCGCTGCAGATGATCGCCGACGCCATCGGCGTCACGAAGGCGGCCGTGTACCACCAGTTCAAGACCAAGGACGAGATCGTGCTCGCGGTCGCCGAGGCCGAGCTCGCGCGGCTCGCATCGGCGATCGACGCGGCCGAGGCCGAACCGAGCCGCGCC
>DATMUX010000298.1:0-3043 GCA_035563695.1 Acidimicrobiia bacterium | reverse complement strand
TCGCCCGTGCCCGAGCGTGATCGATGCCAACCGGAGAGAAGTCGATCCCTACGAGCGCCGCGCCGATTTGGCGTGCGAGCCACAGTCCAGGGCCACCCCGGCCGCAAGCGAGGTCGACGAGTGTCTCGCCTCGACACGGCGCGAGCGTCCGGGCGATCTGATGGAGCCCGTCGAGTGTGATGAACGAGAACGGATCAACTTCGGGTGGAAGATCGGCGCCGATGACTCGCTTCGTCCAGTCACTCTGCGCCGCCTCTCGGAAGACTCTGTCGAAGGTAGATGGCGTCAACGGAGGGCGATCACTCATGCAGCGCGACGGTAACGCGCAAAACGGCAGATGCACGTTTGTTTCCTGGAACGCAACCTCGACTATCCCGGAGCGCCGGCCCGGGGGCGAGGTATTGGCTGGTGTTCGCATGAACAAGGCGAACCGCCGTGTCATCGATCAGTCGCGCAGCGGTGCTGCCTTCGGCCGAGGCTCGCGGTAGTGCTCGCCACGTCGCACCCGGTCGAACTTCGGTGGTGGTCGACGCGTGACAGACTGCGATCGTGCCGCCGTCGGATCTGAAGGCCGATCTGCACGAGTACCTGCAATCCGGCCGCGCGGTGATGCTCTGGAAGCTCGATGGGCTCTCGGAGTACGACATGCGCAGACCTCTGGTCCCGACCGGCACGAACCTTCTCGGACTCGTGCGGCACGTCGCGAGCATCGAAACGGGCTACTTCGGATCCGTGTTCGGCCGCCCCTTTCCCGAGGCGCTGGCGTGGATGGAGGACGGCGAGCCGAACGGCGACATGTGGGTGAGGCCTGGTGAATCGACTCGAGGTGTCGTCGACTTCTGTCACCGAGTGTGGGCCCACTCCGACGCCACGATCGACGCGCTTGCGCTCGATGCGGTCGGCGAGGTCCCGTGGTGGCCGGAGGGTCGTCGGCAGCTGTCTCTCCACCGGGCACTGGTGCACGTGCTCGGCGACGTCCAACGTCACGCGGGGCACGCCGATGTGATTCGCGAGTTGATCGACGGCGCCGTCGGGGTTGATCGCCGCTGGTCCAACCTTCCGCCGGGCGACAAGGCTTGGTGGGCCGGCTACCGGGACAAGGTCGAGACTGCTGCTCGCCGGGCCCGCCCCGCCACCTGACGCCGGCGTCGTTCAGCGCGCCTCGAGAAGTTGTTCGACGGCGTGTTCGGCGAATGCGACGGCTTCGTTGTCGTCCATGGCTTCGCCGCGGCGGTGGAGCTTGGCGAAGCGGTCGTCACCGAGCGCGGCGGCTACGGCATCGAGAGACTGATTTCGTTCCTCGGCCGTGGACCCGAACCAGTGCATCTCGCCCCACGGCGTGTCACCGGCGCCGAGGAGCACCGCGGCGCTCTCGTTGTCACCGAGGACCGTGAGACTTACCCCGACGTAGACGAGCGCGGCCGACAGCCCGAACAGATTGCCGATCCTGAGGTTCTCCCGCGCGGCGTCGATCCACGCACGGAGTGCGCCGCGGTGACCGCCGGTACGCCGGCGGGCGGCCGCGAGGCCGGTGAGCCCGAAGCCGATACCCATTTCGTTCCCCGAGGCCGTTCCGAGCGCGATGGCTTCTTCGAGGAGCGGGATCGCGCGCTCGGGGTCGTCTTCGGAAAGCGTCATCCCCAATGCGGCCAGTGCCCAAGAGAGGCTGGATGGGTTCCCGAGACGGCGGGCGTGATCGACCGCCTCCTCGTAGACCGCGCGGGCGGTCGTCACGTCGGTCATCCCGTAGGCGCCGCCCAGCATGGTGAGACCTTGGACGATCTCGTAGCGATCGTTCGCGGCGCGGGCCGTCGCGACCCATTGACGGGCGCATTCGACCGCGCCGTCCGAGTCGCCCGAGTACAGGGCGATCGTTGCCGGCGCGTTGAAATTCCCGGGCTTCGGTGCGAGCCCGAGTGCCGTCTCCGCCGTGACTCGCCGGTGGTCGTCGGCGCGGGCGTCGTCCATGCGTCCGGCACAGACTGCACTCCAGGCAGCCTCGGCGAGGACGGCCGGACCGAGCGGGTGGGCGTCGAGGTCTCGATGCGCCGACGCGAGCTCGGCCCACACGAGCGCGTGGGCACCGAACGCGGTCCCGTTCACGCAGACACCCGTGATGAGGGGTAGCGCAAGGTCGAAGTCGTCGCGGCCGAGGGACCAGGTGAGCGCGGCGCGCAGGTTGTCGATCTCAGGTGCGAGCCGCGCGATCCATACGAGTTGGTCTGCGCCGCGCAAGTGTGGTCCCGCTTCCTCGGCGAGAGCGCTGTAGTGCGCGGCGTGCTGTCGTCCTATCCCGTCGGCGTCGTCCGTTTCCTCGAGGCGGTCTTGGGCGTATTGGCGGATCGGCTCCAGCAGCCGATAGCGAGTCTGCGCCCCGGCCTGGTCGGCGACCACGAGCGAGCGCCGCACCAACGCGGCGATGTGATCGAACACCTCGAAGCCGGCGATACCGCTACCCGCGGTAATCGCCTCGGCGGCATCGAGCGTGCAGCCACCGGCGAATACCGACAGCCGCTGCAGGACGCGCCGTTGGTCGTCGCTCAGCAAGTCGTATGACCAGTCGATGGCACGCCGCAGCGTCTGGTGTCGCTCCACTGCAGTGCGCGGTCCACTCGACAGCAACCGGAACTGGTCATCCAGACGCGCCGCGATCTCTGTCGGAGTCATCGCCTGCGCGCGGGCGGCGGCGAGCTCGATCGCGAGCGGGATCCCGTCGAGTCGTGTGCAGATCTGCCGTACAGCGTCGGTACTCTCGGTCGTGTGTGCGAAGCGCGATCCAGTCGCGGTCGCCCGATCCACGAACAAGGCGATCGCCTCGGAGTTCAGCGCCAGCGAAGGAACCGCGAGGATGTGCTCACCGGCGACGGCGAGGCCCTCGCGACTCGTTGCCAGCACCGCGACACGCGCGCATCCGTGGACGACGCGATCGACGAACCCGGCGACGGCATCGAGAAGATGCTCGCAGTTGTCGAGCACCAACAGCAGCTGTTTCGAACGCAAGAAGTCGAACAGACTCTCCGACAGCGATTGACCCATCCGCGGT
>DATMUX010000297.1:0-3211 GCA_035563695.1 Acidimicrobiia bacterium | reverse complement strand
GGCCGGGAGGCCAGCGGCGAGGCGGTGCTGTCGGGCGACGAGTGCGCCGATACCACCGCCGACCAGGATGGCCGCGAGGAGGACGAAGAGCGCGGTGGTGAGGGTGGGGACGTCGAGCGTCAGGAACAGCACGTTGATCGTGGGGACGAGGCTGAGCACGACGAGCACGCCGATGATGATGACGGTGACGACGTTGAGCCATAGTGCGGTTGACCCAGCGGCCGAGCACGTCTTTGTCGTTGCACAACAACAACAAGAACAGTGTGGCGCTAGGGAGCAGCACGCCCGCGAGGACCTGGACGTATTCGGTCATGAGTCCGAGCGGCGCGCCAGGGATGAGGACGATCGCCGCGGCGATGATGACCTGGAGGGCGTAAAAGCTGTAGAAGCTCTTGGCGTCTTTGGCTTTGCGGTGCAGCGAGTGTTTCACACCGAAGCTGTCGCCGAACGCGTACGCGGACGACAGGGTCACCGCGCAGGCGCCGATGACGGACGCGTCGACCAACAGGACAGACATGAGCGCGCCCGCCGCATAGCCGACGGTGTGGGAGAGCGCGTCGGCGACGCCGCCCGCGTCCGTGTAGTGCCCGCGTACACGGTAGCGGCGAGGGCGAAAGCGGTGAAGATCATCATCGCGGCGGCGGCGGTGTTCGGGACGATGGCGCCGATGGAAGTGTCGGCACGTTCGTAACCGGTCCATCGGGGCGTGATCCGCATGTCGATCACGTTCGATTGCTGGAAGAAGAGTTGCCACGGCGCGATCGCGGTTCCGACGATCGCGACCAACAGGAGCACGGCGTCGGCACTCCAGCCGCCCTGCACACCGGGCACGAGGGTGTGGCGTGTCAGCGTTCCGACACCGTGCGGGCGGGTCATGATCAGCAGCGGGATCACCACGAAACTGAATGCGACGAGCACGTCGTCGCGTGCTTGTCCTGTGGCGCGTGTACGTGGTGGTCGGGGTGTCGACGAGACAGCATGATGCCCCGCACTGCTTTGCGCGGCGCGGGGCATCATGCAGCATTGGGCAGCTGCGTCCGGATGAGGACGCAATCCGCGGTGGCAGTGTGTTTATGAGGACGCGACGACGAATCCGAGTCCGCGCACGACGATCACGTCACTCGTCGACGCGAAGTTTACGCGCAGATCGACCAGGATCGTGCCGATGGCCGGGTCGATGTTCACGTGCTTCGAGGTGTAGCAGTGAGGTCCGGATAGGTTCTGGGGGGTGGTGTCGTCGAGGGCGACGATCGCCTGGCTGGGCGGGTTCTGGACCTGCGCGAGACGGATGTCGTCGATGAACGTGCTCGTCGACGAGTTTTCGTAGCACAGGCGTACGCCGGTCACGTGATAGCCGGGCATGGGCCCGCCCGCGATCTCGACGACCTTGTTGCCGCCCCCGGTGGCGGTGTCACCGGTCGTGGAGGAATGCACCACGAGGCCGGTGAGTCCGCTGCCCACCCCGGAGCTCACGGCGTTGTAGGTCACGGTCACGCTCGCGTCGCCGGGAAGGAGACTGAAGTGGTTGAGCCACTCGACCGGCGCCTCGGGCTTGTGGCACTTGGAGCTGTGCGCCGTCGACACGCGAAGTTGTTCGTTTTCGTCGTGGTGACAGCCGTGATTGGTTCCGTTGGCGTTTTGGGTCGTTGGGCCGATCGCGGCGGCCGTTACTGCGCCAAGGCCGAGCACGACCACGACGAGGATGGCGAGAGGCGCCCAATGACCGAAGCGTCGAGCGCGACGGGTACGCGGGACTGATGACATGCTTCCTCCTCTTCAGCTGAAGCGAACGAGCAATCGAAAACGAGATTGTCCGCGGTGCGCGGCCAACCCCAAGCCGCGCACCCACCAAGCCCCAGCGGCCTCAAGAACGCTATACCGTGAAGGAAAGTCGGAGTGGGATGCGAAAACGATCCGCAGACACGTTGTCGGGCCGACTCGTCTGGGATGCATCGACGGGACAGCGGCGTTGCGTCGCGGCGACTCGCGATCTCGACAACCCGAGAGCACGCAGATTGCCGCTCCGAGCACCCGCCGCCAGCGATATCACCGCGCTAGAGCATCACTCGCCTAGTAGGACCGTGATTATGGTTGTACTGCGGTGCTGGCGCATGAGGCGCCGATGAGGTCCAGCACGGGCCTGCCGATGGCGTCGTTGTGGGTGAGTTGTGCACAGTTCTTGACCGTGGTTCCGGTGAGCGAGTTGTTGGGAGTCGCTTGGAAGGTGACGCTCCATGTGTCGTGCACGGCGAGCGTCCCTCGACTCCAGGTCAGCGTCTGGCCGTTGACTGTCACGGGGCTGTTCGATGAGCCTGCCTTGTAGGTCAGTCCGGCGGGCAGGATGTCCGTTACGGTGGTGGAGGTCGACGCGTTGGTGTCGCTCGTATTCTTGGTGTTGAATGAGTACGAGATCGACGCGCCCGCAGGTGTCGTCGCCGCGGCGGTCAGGGTGAGTCGTAGAGGTAGCCCGCAGTCTGATTTCCCGCACAGATCAGGCGTACATCCCGACACGTCGTTGCTCCAGCGGCTGCCGATCTTGTAGGGGTGGCCGTGTAGATAGATGTTCGCGCCTTGCGCGTTGCGTGGGGGGTCTGCGGCGTTCGTCTGACACTTATCGCCGATCTCTTGCTTGTTGATGTCGCGCCACGCAACTTTGAAGTGGTAGGCCGGATCGGTGACCGCCTCGAAGATCTCGTGTGAGAGTGCGTCGCCCTCGCCGTCGGCCTGCGGGTCAGCGTTCGGTGACGCACCCTTGATCGGTGCCTCGATCGGGATCGCCGCGAAATACGTCAGCGTGGAGCCATCATAGAACGCGTCGTGATAGGCGTCCGCGCCTTTGTAGACGCGG
The DNA here is from genome assembly GCA_035563695.1 of Acidimicrobiia bacterium. Lineage (GTDB taxonomy): Bacteria > Actinomycetota > Acidimicrobiia > IMCC26256 > PALSA-610 > DATMUX01. The sequence continues at coordinate 363 of DATMUX010000297.1, read as the reverse complement.
ATGCCCTTGCCGGTAAACACGATGAACAGATGGTTGCCGTCCTCTTTCCAATGGCGCTTCACGACCATGCGATGCACTTCGCTGCTGACGTCCTTGCGAGTGAGCGGAACGTCATTCGGGTAGCGATTGGTCGTGTCGACCACCGAGTCATCGAGCTTCACGGAATTGGACGGAGCGACCTTCGTAGAGTCCGGATACTGCGTGACGATGTTGTAATATGGCGTGCCGCCAAGGTCCGAAACGAAGCGCCGCATCAATAGCTCGTAGCGAGCGTCGCCGTGCACCTTGTCATAGGTGTAGCCGTGCGGCAACCAAAACACCTCATCAACGACCAGCTTGTGGATGACGGGACCACGCTGGCTG
>DATMUX010000296.1:0-6053 GCA_035563695.1 Acidimicrobiia bacterium | reverse complement strand
ACGGGACGGCGGGGCAGCGCGGGCGCGGGATCGTCGGTCGCGCGCCCGAGGTAGGTCTCGGCGCACCACCGGGCGCACAGCGCCGTGGCGAGCGCGGTCGACGTCCAGCCTATGAACACCACGACGAGCTGCCCCGCGAGCTGGACGAGCGCGTTGTTGTACTGCGGCGTGGCCTGGCCGGTGAACGAGACGTTCCACTGGTCGGGCACGGCCGACAGCAGCACGAGTGTGTTCAGGACCTGCACCGGGATCGCGACCGCGAGGGCGGCGAGCACGAGGCGGCCGAAGCGCGCGCGGTACAGGCCGACGGCCGCGTCGAGTATCTCGCCGATTCCCCGCGGCCGCAGCTCCGGCACCATGCGTCAGAGCGTAGGCACGCGGGTCAGAGCGTGCGGATGATCGCGGCGTCGCCCTGGCCACCGCCGCCACACAGCGCAGCCGCGCCCACTCCGCCGCCACGGCGGTGCAGCTCGTTGATGATCGTGAGCACGACGCGCGTTCCCGACATGCCGACGGGGTGACCGAGCGCGATCGCGCCGCCGTTCACGTTCACGACGTCGTCGCCGATGCCGAGATCGCGCATCGACGCGATGCCGACCGCGGCGAAGGCCTCGTTCAGCTCGAACAGATCGACGTCGCTCACGGTCATGTCGTTCGCCTCGAGCGCGCGCTTGATCGAGCGCGACGGCTGCGTGAGCAGTGACGGGTCGGGGCCCGCGACCATGCCGTAGCCGATCAACTCGGCGAGCGGCGTGACACCGAGCTCCTCGGCCTTCGCCCTGCTCGTCACGATCACCGCGGCCGCGCCGTCGGAGATCTGCGAGGCGTTGCCGGCGGTGATCGTGCCGTCCTTCGAGAACGCGGGCCGCAGACCGGCCAGTGAGTCGGTCGTCGTACCCGGCCGCACACCCTCGTCGCTGTCGACGACGATCGGGTCGCCTTTGCGCTGGGGGATCGACACCGGCGTGATCTCGTCGGCGAAGCGCCCCTCCTTCTGGGCCGCCGCGGCGCGCTCGTGCGACTTGGCCGCGAGCTCATCCTGCGCTTCGCGGGTGATCCCGCCGACCTGGCCCACGTAGTTCTCGGTGCCCGCGCCCATGTGGACCGCGTCAAAGGCGCACCACAGCCCGTCCTGGATCATCGAGTCGACGACCTCGTTGTGGCCCATGCGGTAGCCGGCGCGCGCGCCCGGCAGCAGGTATGGCGCGTTCGTCATCGACTCCATGCCCCCCGCGACCACGACCTCGGCGTCACCGTTGCGGATCATCTGGTCGGCGAGGTAGATCGCGTTGATGCCCGAGAGGCACACCTTGTTCACGGTCATCGCGGGGACGGTCATCGGGACGCCGGCCTTGGTCGCGGCTTGGCGCGCGGTGATCTGGCCCGCGCCGGCCTGTAGCACCTGGCCCATCAGCACGTAGTCGACCTGCTCGGGTCCGATGCCGGCGCGCTCGAGCGCGGCCTTGATCGCGACGCCGCCGAGGTCGGCCGCGCTGAATCCGGCGAGCGCGCCCGAGAGCTTGCCGATCGGCGTGCGGGCCGAGCCGACGATCACGGAACCGGTCATGGGGGCCTCCTCGGACTGTCCTGCACCCGCACTCGAGCCGGCGGGCTCGAGCGGGCTCGAAGAGCGCCAGTGTAGGGACGGGTGGTCCGCTTCCGCTACTGGCCGGTAGCTTCCCGGTATGACATCTGAGATCGCGGCCATTCGAGACGCCATCCTGAACGGCGCGCCGGGCGAGGAGATCGCGGCGCTGCCGATCCCGGCCAGCGTGCGCGGCGCGCTCGTGAAGGCCGACGAGCAGGAGATGTTCGCCGGCATCGAAAGCTTCGACAAGGACCCGCGCAAGTCGATTCACGTCGAGGAGTTCCCCCTCCCGGAGCTCGCGCCCGACGAGGCGTTCGTCGGCGTGATGGCGAGCGCCATCAACTTCAACACGGTGTGGACCTCGATCTTCGAGCCGTTGCCGACGTTCGGGTTCCTGAAGCGGCTCGGCCGCGAGAGCGTGTGGGGCGAGCGTCACGATCAGCCATTCCACGTGATGGGATCGGACGCGAGCGGGGTGGTGCTGCGCGTGGGTTCCGCGGTGCGCAACTGGAAGCCGGGCGACGTGGTGACGGTGCACTGCCTGCACGTCGACGACCAGGACCCGACCGCGCACGACGACTCGATGATGGCCACGAACCAGCGCATCTGGGGTTTCGAGTCGAACTTCGGCGGCCTGGCCGAGATCGCGGTGGTGAAGGCGAACCAGCTGATGCCCAAGCCCGCACATCTCACGTGGGCGGAGGCGGCGTGTAATGCGCTGTGCAACAGCACGAGCTATCGCATGATCGTGAGCCGGAACGGCTCGCACATGACGCAGGGTCAGGCGGTGCTCGTCTGGGGCGCGACGGGCGGTATCGGCGCGTACGCCACCCAGTACGTCCTCAACGGCGGGGGGACACCCGTCGGTGTCGTCTCGTCCGAGAAGCGCGCCGAGCTGCTGCGCGCCCTGGGTTGCGAGCACGTGATCGACCGGCGCGCCGAGGGCTACAAGTTCTGGAACGACGACGACACCGCGCAGGATCCCGCCGAGTGGCTCCGCCTCGGCAAGAAGATCCGTTCCGAGATCGGCCGCGACGTCGACATCGTGTTCGAGCATCCCGGGCGGTCGACGATGGGCGCGTCGGTGTTCGTCGCCAAGCGCGGCGGCATGATCATCACGTGCGCGGCGACGAGCGGCTACACGATCGAGTACGACAATCGCTATCTGTGGATGAACCTCAAGACGTTGAAGGGTTGTCACTTCGCGAACTACCGCGAGGCGTGGGAGGCAAACCGGTTGGTGTGCGAGGCGAAGATCCATCCGACGCTGTCGAAGGTGTACCCGCTCGACCAGACCGGTGAGGCCGCGCTGCAGGTGCACCACAACCTGTGCGAGGGCAAGGTCGGCGTGCTGTGCCTCGCCCCGGAAGAGGGCTTGGGCGTGATCGACGACGCGACACGCGCCGCCCATCTCGATCAGATCACGTTGTTCCGGCGTTTCGGCGCCTGACGCCGCGCCCTACAATCCCCGCATGTTGTTGACCGAAATCGACCACGTAGCGATCGCCGTCAACGATCTGGAGGCCGCGATCGACTACTACGCGTCGACGTTCGGGTGCGAGGTGGAGCACCGTGAGGTCGTCGAGCGAGACGGTGTGGAAGAGGCACTGCTCAGGGTCGCCGACTCCTACGTGCAGCTGCTCATGCCCACTCGTGACGACTCCCCGGTCGCCAAGTATCTCGCGACGAAGGGCGAAGGGATCCATCACGTCGGCTATCGCGTCGCCGATTGCGCGGCGGCGCTCGAGTCGGTGAAGGCTCACGGGCACCGGGTGATCGACGAGCAGCCTCGTCCGGGAAGCCGGGGCACCACTGTCGCGTTCGTGCACCCGAAAACGGCCTTCGGCACGCTCATCGAGCTGGTGCAGGAATAAGTCGACCGCCGGCATGCCCGTACCGTTTCCCGAGGCCGGCGCGGTCAAGCTGGGTCCGCCCGACGCGACCGAGACGCGGGTCATCGCCGGCGGTGTCGCGGCCGCGGTCGAGCCCGACGGCGGACTGACCAGCCTGCAGCGGCTCCTCATCGAGGCGATGATCGAGTCGATGACGGGTTTCGTCGTGCCCGCTCGTCATGTGCCTCGTCTGTCGGCCCCGGAGTTCGCGCTGGCGCTGGCGCGGCGGAACGAGGAGTTTCGCCAGCGCATGCTGCAGTTCATGCTGGTCAACGCACTCGTGCTGACGCCGTTGCCGGAGACGGTCATGACCCGCATCGACGAGTACGCGTACGAGCTCGGGGTGGACAACGACATGTTGCGCGTGGCGCATCGCTACGCGCAGGGAAGTCTGGGGCTGGCGCTCATCGACTTCGAACGCAGCGGTTACATGCAAGCGTGGGACCCGGCGCACGCTGATGCACTGCACACGTCGCAGGCGTTGTCGGATGCCTGGGAGCAATGCGTGTTCGATCCCACGCTGGCCGACCGGTGGGAGGCGTTGCGCGGCTTGCCCGACGGCACCCTGGGTCGCGCGGTGGTGCGGTTCTACGACGCACGGGGGTTCACGTTTCCCGGCCGGCCCGGCAGCGCGCCGCCGTTGCTGGCGCAGCACGACTGGGTGCACGTGCTCGCCGACTACGGCTCGACGGTCGAGTGCGAGCTCGAGGTGTTCACGTTCATCTCACGCGCGAACGACGACCCTCGCGCGTTCTCGCTGCTCGCGATGGTCGTGAGCCTGTTCGAGACCGGATACATGGCGACCGGCGCCGGGTTGTTCGAGTACGACCGCGGGCATCTGTCCCACGAGGGCTCGGCTGCTCGCATGGCGGACGCGATGCGCCGCGGTGCGCTGTGCGCGGCGCACGCCGGCGGGCCCGACCTCCTGCAACGCGACTGGTTCGCGGACGCGCATCGGTCGGTCGCGGAGGTGCGCGCCGAGCTCGGCATCGTGGCCAAGTCGGAGCGGGCGATGGCATCGGGATCCGTGTCGCCGTGGGAGCCGGGCGGGATCTCCGTCTACCAGTACGAATGCGGCCGCCGGGCCGCCGAAGCCGACGGTCGCCCGTACGACTCGTACGGTGCCCGCCCTCTGTGAGGAGATCTCGATGCGCATCGCGGTGATCGGCGCCGGGCGTGTAGGTGCGACGCTCGGCCGGCGTTGGGCGGAGCTGGGACACGAAGTGACCTTCGGAGTGCGCGATCCCGACAACGACCGGGCTCGCGCGGCCGTAGCCGGCGCACCGGGAACGACGGCCTCGACCGTCGCCGAAGCGGCCGCGCCGGCCGACGTCGTGGTGCTCGCAACGCCCTTCGATGCCGTCGGTCATGCGATCGCCGCGGCAGGCGACCTGCGCGGGAAGATCGTCGTCGACTGCACCAATCCCGTCGGGCCCGACGGTTTGACCGTCGGCACGACGACTTCGGGCGGTGAGCTCGTGGCCTCGCACGCGCCAGGGGCGCACGTCGTGAAGGCTTTCAACACGACCGGCAGCGCAAACATGGCCGATGCGCACTACCCGTCTGGGCCGCTCGTGATGCTGCTGGCCGGCGACGACGGCGACGCCAAGCTGACGGTCGCGCGTCTCGCGGCGGAGCTGGGATTCGAAGCCGTCGATCTCGGGCCACTCGTCACCGCACGGTTCCTCGAACCCTTCGCCATGGTGTGGATCACGCTCGCGTACCGCGAGGGCCTCGGGCCAAACATCGGATTCATGCTGGCTCGCCGCTAATTGTTCGACTCGACGCCGTTCCGCCGGCTTGAGCATGCCGAGTGCGTACACGCCACGCTCGACACGCCGCGCGCGGCCGTTGTTGGTCTCGTAGCCGAGCGCGTCCGCCAGACGTTGCACCGGGAACCGCGATGCGATGGCGTACCCACTCAGGTGCAGGTCTCGATGAATCTCGACCAGCTTCATCGGTCGGGCATTGCGCGCCAGGATGGCGAGCGCCGCGAAGCGCAGGTGCTTTCCGTGCAGCGGGAACGCGTTCGGCGCTTCGGGCGGGATCGGCGCCGGCCCTTTGACACGGGTGTGGCGGAAGCCGTGCACGATGTCCCTTGGCTCGACGCGCGGCCACATCACGACCCGCAGGTGCGCAAGCTGGGTGCGGACTTCGGCGAGATCGCACGCGAGGCCCTGCTGCGCGGCGTCCAGGGCCGTGGCTCGCGCCAGGAGGGTGTCGCGTTCGGCCATGTAGGCGGCTCGCTCCTCAGGGCTGTGCGGAAGCCGCCGATAACGGGTCGGATAGCGGATGGGCGGCTGCATGTGTCTTCCCCTGCGTCTCGATGCGATCTCGGGGAAGCGTTCGCGACGGAGGGTACTGCGGGGGTGTGACAGGCGATGACACGCCGGCCGCCCGACCTCACACCGACCGGCATACCCCTGCTCACTTCCGTAATGACGATTCGTTCGACGAATCTTCGTGAAGGTGCTGGGGGAGGTGCGGTCGGTGGTCGGGGGTCTCGGGTGGTCGGGGTTCTCGGGTGGTCGGGTGAGCGGCGTGGGCGGTGGGTGTCGGCGGGCGCCGCGCCC
>DATMUX010000295.1:0-5277 GCA_035563695.1 Acidimicrobiia bacterium | reverse complement strand
GAGCCAGCTCAACGAGTGGCGCACCGGTCCCAGGGGTGGTCACCGGTCTCACCCTCCTGCGTTAGTCGGGTGCCGCGTCCTAGTACCGGGCGGCGGGCTCCTCGTCAGGCAAAAGTTGCGGCACGCAGGACCCATTGGCGGCGGCGCCGGAGCTTGAGCCAGCCCAGAAAACATCGACGCTCCTATGGATGTCAAGGGCGGTTTGGGGTCGGGGCCTGGAGTGTCCGGTAGAGCTGTCGGGCGATGTAGCGCTTGAGGCACCGTTTGATCTCGCGGTCGGTCTTTCCCTGGCGCGGCCGCGTGCGGCGTAGGCGCGGGTGAGGGATCGTGGCGCAGCCGGCTGAGGCCGATGGTGTCCAGTGCCCGGCTAGGTTGGCGGTCACCGCATCGGTTGAACCGGTGGCGGACGTTTGCCCTGACGAGGCGGGGATGGGAGCGGCGCCGGCCAGCATCGCGAACGCCGCATCGGAACGGCAGCGGCCGGGATGTGACCAAGCGCACAACACCGTCGGGCCGACCCCGAACAGGTCGAGCAACTCGGGATGCCATTCGCGCACGATGGTGCAGATCAGTGTCTCGTGCGACTGGGCTTCCGGCTCGAGCGTGAGCGAGCGACGCGCCGGCGTTCGCAGTGCGGTCGCGGTCGCTTGGCTCTCGCGGTCCCGGCGTGCGTCGACGCGCAATCGTGCTGCGATCCGCAGTATCTCCCGAGTCGAGTGGCCAAGGATCGTGGTCACGTAACTCTCGCGTCAGGCAGGGCTCGTGGAGACCGCAAATGGCTTGGCGATTCCCAGCGGATCACTCGATTCTTGCGGTAGCTGCCGCCGCCGATCAGCGGACCGGGAACCCGCCTCGTAGGTGGCCAACAAGCCCGATCACCGGCTAAGCGGTGGCCATCGAACACCCGACCTTGACCGCAGTTGTGTGAGCCTCGAGCCGCGGCGTCGCAGCCAACCGATAGCTGCCTTCGGGCGTCTCCTCGTGATGCACTCGGCCCGGCGCGACCGTCGATGCGGTCCTTTCCAGCGCCGGTCGATCGACCTAAGGTCGCATTGTGCAACACGAGCCGTCCGATTCGGAGAAGCTGGCCGAGATCGCCTGGGACATGCTCGACTGGACCGACGCCGAGTCGCTGGTCGCCGAGCACACGGGTCGCCCGCCGGTACGCATTCGTCCGAACGAGCCCCCTGAGGGCGTCGGCGGTGTACTTGTCGGTTCGTCCTGACTCGCTCGCGGGGAACGCTCACCGACACGGGTAGCGCGCGATCATCGAATCCGGCGACGCACTTGGATCGTCAGTCTCGCCGGATGCCGGCGGCGTTTCCCGCCGGCGGGTCCTTTCATATCGGTGAACAGGAACCTGACGTCCCAGACGGTGACCTCTGATGGGACTCGAACCCGCCGACCAATACACTGCGCTCACTGGAGCGCGGCACGGGTGGGTGCGATTATTCAATCCTCAGCAATGGCGCGCTGTTCTGTCGCGGCCGCTGCCACCGCATGCTGCACGAGGGCGGCTGGACGGTCACGGGTGATGCGAACGGCGAGCTCGAGTTCCGCGACCGGCACGGGCGGCTGATCGGCACGAGCTCGCCGCACCAGCGGGCGCGCCCCATCGTGACGAAGCGGGGCCGCGCCCGCGACCAACGCCGCGTGCGCGCCCGGGCCCGCGCGCTCGTCGTCAGCGCGCCGAGCCCGGCGTCACGACACCGACCTCGTACGCCACGACGACGAGCTGGGCCCGATCCCGCGCGTCGAGCTTGGTGAGCAACCGGCTCACGTGCGTCTTCGCGGTCGCGTGCGACATGAAGAGTTCCTGCGCGATCTCCGCGTTCGACAGCCCGCGCGCGACCGCGGCCAGGACCTCGAGCTCGCGCTCGGTGAGCGAGTCGAGGCCGGGCCTGCGGGCCGGCACAGCCGGAGCCTGCGCCGCGAACTGCTCGATGAGCCGGCGGGTGATCTTCGGCGCGAGGAGCGCCTCGCCCTGCGCCAGCACGCGGACGGCCGCAAGGAGATCGTCGGGCAGCGTGTCCTTGAGCAGGAAGCCGCTCGCGCCCGACCGCAACGCCTCGAAGACGTACTCGTCGAGGTCGAACGTCGTCAGGATCAGCACCCGCGTATCGAGCTTGCTCTCGACGATCGCGCGCGTCGCTTCGAGGCCGTCCATCTCCGGCATCCGGATGTCCATGAGGAACACGTCGGGCCGGGCGCGCCGCGCGAGCTCGACCGCTTCGCGACCGTCCGCGGCCTCGCCGACGACCTCGATGTCGTCGGCCGAGCGCAGCAGCACGGCGAACCCGCTGCGCACGAGCGCCTGATCGTCGGCGACCGCGACCCTGATCATTCCGCCTCCGCGTACGGGAGCGTGGCGGCGACGCGGTAGCCGCCGCCGACGCGTGGACCGGTCTCGAGTGAGCCACCGTAGACGGCGACGCGCTCACGCATGCCGATGAGTCCGTGACCGCCGGGGCCCGAACGCCCGTTCACACCGCGGCCGTCGTCGACGATCTCGAGCGCGACCGCGCCCGGCGCGTACGTCACGTCGACGGTCGCGCGGGCCGGGCCCGCGTGCTTGAGCACGTTGGTGAGCCCTTCCTGCACGATCCGGTACGCCGTGAAGTCGACGCCGGGCGGGACGTCGGCGCGTTCGCCGTGGACGCGCACGTCGACCGGTACCCCGGCCGCGCCGAGCTCGGCGGCGAGGGCGGGCAGGTCGGTGAGGCTCGGCGCGGGTGTGTACTCGGCGCCGGCGACGTCGCGCAGCACGCCGAGCAGGCGCCGGATCTCGGTGAGGGTGGAGCGGCTCGTGATCGAGATCGCGTCGAGCGCCTTCTTCGCCTCGGTCGGATCGGTGTCGATCACGTGCGATCCCACGCCCGCCTGCACCGCGATCACACCCATGGAGTGCGCGACGACGTCGTGGAGCTCCTGCGCGATCCGCAGCCGCTCGTCGGCGACGGCCCGCCGCGCCTCGTCGTCGCGCTCGCGCTCGAGCATGACGGCGCGTTCCTCGAGCTGCTCCATGTAGAGGCGCCGGTTGCGCAGCGCCGACCCGAGCGCGTACGCGGCGACGTAGAGAGCACCGGCGATGAACACGCCCGAGGTGTTGCTGCCGGGGACGCCGTGGATCGCGACGATCGCGACGCCGAGCTCGGTGAGCGCAAAGCCGAGGAAGCGCTTCACGCCCGATCCGTGCGACGCGAGGCTGAACACGGAGACGAGCACCATCTGCGACTGCGCGTTCGCCGCGTAGTCGAGCACGAACATCATCACCAGCGCCGTGACCGTGACCATGAGGGACCCGAACGGCGCGTACCGCCGGAAGTAGAAGGGCACGGTGCATCCGAGCGACAGCGCGACCGCGAGCGCCGTCGGGTCGTTGAAGTAGTGGTGGGGGTCGTTCGCGAACAGCCCCACCAGACCGAGCACCGTGAAGAGGGTCCCGATGCCGGCGTCGATCGCCCACGGATTCAGGCCGCGGAACCAGGCGGTCATTCGGTCCATGGGGGTCGCGAGCGGCACCTGATCACGGTAACGCCTGGTCCGGCGGCCGGCATCGGCCTCGAGGCGCACCGCGCGTACCCCTCGAGATGTATGCGACCCGCCTGCAGATCGGGTCCCGGGAGGGACGCGGCCGGGACGCCAGGCCGACGATGCGCGGGGCGCCGGAGCGCATCGTTGCGGCATGGCCCGAGGTACGGGTCGGCAGAACGAAGGAGGCCCGCCATGGCCCTGACACTCACCTCCCGCCGGCGGGGCGACACCGCGGGCCGCGACACCGCCGTCGCGGCCCGGGACGTCGCCGCGACCAAGGTGTACGGCCGCGGCGCGGCCACCGTTCGCGCCATCGACGGCATCGACGTCGAGTTCGCGACGGCGCGCTTCACCGCGATCATGGGTCCGTCGGGATCCGGCAAGTCGACGCTCATGCACACGATGGCCGGACTCGACTCGCTCACGAGCGGCGCGGTCTGGATCGGCGACGTCGAGCTCGGCTCTCTCACGGAGAAGCGGCTCACGAAGTTGCGGCGCGATCGCATCGGCTTCATCTTCCAGGCGTTCAACCTGTTGCCGACGCTCACCGCCGCCGAGAACATCGTGCTTCCGATCCGTCTCGCGAAGGGGCGCCCGGACCGCGCGTGGATCGACACCGTCGTCGCCACCGTCGGCCTCGAGGACCGCCTCGACCACCGGCCGCCCGAGCTCTCCGGCGGGCAGCAGCAGCGGGTCGCGGTTGCCCGCGCGCTCGCGAGCAAGCCGCACATCGTCTTCGCCGACGAGCCGACCGGCAATCTCGACTCCCGCACGAGTGGCGAGATTCTCGCGTTCATGCGTCAGGCCGTGCTGGAGCTCGGTCAGACGATCGTGATGGTCACCCACGATCCGGTCGCCGCGTCGTACGCCGACCGCGCGGTGTTCCTCGCCGACGGCCGCATCGTCGACGAGATCGACGAACCGTCCGCCGATTCGGTCTTCGACCGGATGCGCACGTTGGGAGCACAGTGATGTTGTCACTCACGATCAAGTCCATCCGGGCCAAGAAGCTGCGTTTCGTGCTGACCGGTGTGGCGGTGATGCTCGGCGTCGCGTTCATGGCCGGCACGCTCGTCCTGACCGACACCATCAAGCAGAGCTACGACGACGTTGCGAGCAACGTCTACAAGTCGACCGACGCCGTCGTGCGTTCGGCGCGTCATGTCAGCGGCGACAACGGTGCCGCCGACGTGCGCGGTACGGTCGACGCGTCGGTACTGGCGCGCGTCCGCGCCGCCCGCGACGTCGCCGCGGCCGAGGCCCGGCAAACGGGTGTCGCGGTCGTGGTCGGACGCGACGGCCGGCTCGTGGACGCCAATCCCGGCCGTGCGATCCCGATCGCGCTGGGCTGGCCGCGCACGCCGCGCCTCAACCCGATGGCGATCGTGTCCGGGCACGCACCGCTCGCCGCGAACGAGGTGGTGATCGACCGCGACACCCAGCGCAAGGGTCACTTCGTGGTGGGCGAGAGGGTGCGCGTCATCGGTCCGACCGGCGCGCGTACGTACACCCTGGCCGGCGTCGTGACGTACGGCGGCGCCGGGAGCGCGGCCGGCGCCCAGGTCGTCGCGTTCTCGCCGGAGACGGCGGCGACGGTGTTCGGCACTCCGGGTCGCTACCCGGCGATCCAGGTCGTTGCCCGCCCCGGCGTGTCACAGACCGAACTGGTGGCAAGTCTGAAGGCCGCGTTGCCCGACCCGGCGATCGAGGTGATCACCGGTGCGCAGGCGGCGAACGAGGCCC
>DATMUX010000294.1:0-3141 GCA_035563695.1 Acidimicrobiia bacterium | reverse complement strand
GGTCGGACCGAGATGCCGGACGCCGAGCCCGACGAGGACGCGGGCGAGGCCGCGGGAGCGCGACGCGTCGATCCCGCTCACGAGGTTCTCCGCCGACTTCTTCGCCATCCGTTCGATCGGTACGAGCCGCTCGACGGTCAGCGAGTAGATGTCGCCCGCGTCGGTGAGCAGGCCCGCGTCGACGAACTGGCGGACGCGCTCCTCGCCGAGCCCCTCGATGTCCAACGCGCCGCGGCCCGCCCAGTGCACGAGCCGCTGCACGCGTTGCGCGGGGCAATCGACGTTCACGCAGTGGTGATTCGCCTCGCCCTCGACGCGCACCAGCACCTGCTTGCACACGGGGCACTTCTTCGGGAACCGCCACGGCTTCGTCCCCGGCGGACGTTTGGCGACGATCGGGCCGACGACCTCGGGGATCACGTCGCCCGCGCGCCGGACCACGACCGTGTCGCCGGGCCGCACGTCCTTGCGCTTGACGTCGTCCTCGTTGTGGAGCGTGGCCATGCCGACGTTCGCCCCGCCGACGAACACCGGCTCGAGCACCGCGAACGGCGTCGCCCGTCCCGTTCGCCCGATGCTCACCATGATGTCGCGCAACAACGTCGTCTTTTCTTCGGGCGGGAACTTGTACGCGATCGCCCACCGCGGCGCCCGGGCCGTGAACCCCATCTCGTCGCGCTGGCGCAGGTCGTCGACCTTCGCCACGACCCCGTCGATCTCGTAGCCGAGCGCGTGGCGTTGATCCTCCATGCGCTCGCAGAACCCGTAGACGCCGTCGAGGTCGGCGAACGCGTCGATGTGCGGGTTGACGGGGAAGCCCAGCTCCCGCAGCCAATCGAGCGTCTCCACGTGCGACGTTAGGCGGGGGCCGCCCTCGTTCGCGCCGAGGTGATAGCAGTAGATCGCCAGATCGCGCGACGCGGTGACCCGCGGATCCTTCTGCCGCAGGCTCCCGGCCGCCGCGTTCCGCGCGTTGGTGAACAGACGCTCGCCCGCCTCGCCCTGGCGCGTGTTCAGCGCGTCGAACGCCGCGAGCGGCATGAACACCTCGCCGCGCACCTCCAGCAGCGCGGGAATGTGCGCGCCGCCCAGCCGTTTGGGGATCTGCTCGATCGTGCGCAGGTTCTCGGTGACGTCCTCGCCCCTCTCGCCGTCGCCCCGAGTCGCGCCGACCACGAACCGGCCGTTCTCGTACTGCAGGGAGATCGCGAGGCCGTCGAGCTTCGGCTCCGCGACGAACCGGATCGGTTCGTTCACGAGCCGTTCGAGCCGCGCGCCCCAGGCGAGCAGCTCCTCGTGCGAGAACGCGTTGTCGAGCGACAGCATCGGCACGCGATGCGTGACCGGCGCGAACGTCGACGCGGGACGGCCGCCGGGGCGCTGCGTGGGCGAGTCGGGAGTGACGAGCGCCGGGTACTGCGTCTCGAGCTCGCGCAGCTCGCGCACGAGCGCGTCGAACTCGGCGTCGGAGACCTCGGGCTCGTCGAAGACGAAGTAGCGCTCGTTGTGATAGTCGATCAACTCGCGCAGCTGCTCGACGCGCGCGACGGCTTCGGCAGGCGGCGTCGACGAGGCCACACCGGCAATCTACCGACCGGGTGCGACAGCGCCGGGCGAGGCGAGCGACTTCAGGCGCCGACGGCCAGCTTGGTCGCGGCCGCGTGATCGTGGACCCGATCGCCGATCTCGCGGGCGAGCAACATCGCTCGTTCGGCTTGCGTCGCCCCGTGCCCGGCGAGGCCGCACGCCGGCGCCACGATCGCCTGGCTGCGGAGCTGCACCGGATCGCAGCCGCGGCGCGTCAGCTCGCACCATGCGTCGAGCAGCGCCTTCCACAACGGCTGCGGCTGCTCGCCCACGGGACGGTGGGTCGGGATCGCGCCCCAGGCGACCCAGCCGTCGCCGTCGAGGAACCTCGACAGGGCGACCGCGTCGTCGAGGTCGAGCGACGCGACGTCGAAGTGCACGATGTGCGGCCCGGCGTCGAGGGCGAGACGGACGTCGCCCCGCCCGCACACGTGCACGCCCGACACGGTCGTGGCCGCGAGCGCGGTGGACAGCAGGTCGGTGGCGACGTCGCGGTCGATCGGACCTTCGCCGTCGCGCCAGCACACGAGCGCGGGCTCGTCGAAGAAGCAGACCACTGCGATCCCGGGGAGGCGCGTGTCGACGAGCTCGGTGAGCGCGCGCGCCCACGCGCGCGCGACGCGAGCGGCGAGGGGAAACGCGATCTCGGCGACGAGACCGGCCTCGACCAGGGCGACACCGAGCGTCAGCGGCCCGACGGTCTGGACCTTGATGCCGCGGGGCCGTCGCGGTTGCGTCGCGACGACGTCGAGAAAGGTCAGCAACCCCGTGTGGTGCGCCGAGTCGAACGACGGCGTCAACGGCGCCAACGGATCGACGTCGCCGGCGATCTCGATCGCGCCGTCGGCGCGCACACGCGCACCGGGCACGAGGCCGGCCCACTGCGCGACGACACCTTCGAGCGGCGTTCGGCACGGCAGTTCGGGCGCCGCGGGCAGCTCGGGCAGGCAGCGCAGCACGAGCGCGGCCGCCGCGTGCGCATCGCGTTGGGGAAGGCTGCCGATCCCGGTCGCCATCCCGGGTGTGATCACCGCGCCGAGCATCGGTTCCGCCATGGAGATTCGTAGGATAGACATTCGTTGGTGTTCCTGGCGAAGCGGAGCGCGCGGTGATCTTGCTCTGGTGCGCTCGCGTCGCGTGGGCAGTGCTCCCGGTCACGACCGGCACTGCCTTCGCGGACGCGGTCGACGGCTGGTCGGCGGCGCCGGCGCGTGTCGCCGCGGTGTTGCTCTGGGTCGTCTGGGCGGCCGGACTGCTCGCGCTCTTCGTGCCGCGCCCGTGGGGTCTCACCCTGTTGCGCGTGGTCGCGCCCTGCGCGGTGCTCGCCGCGCTGTCGACTGCCTTCGCGGCCGGCGGAGCCGCCGCCGGCGCCGCGATCGCGACGAGCATCGCCGCCGCCGCGCTCGCGTTGTCGAACCCCTACGCGACCGCGGCCGCGAACGCCGCCGCGTACGGCGAGGAGCGCCGCATCCCGCTGCGCATCCCCACCCCGTTGCTCCTCGGGCCGCTGCCGCTCGCGATCGTCGTGTGCGGTGGCGCGATCTCCGCCGGACC
>DATMUX010000293.1:0-4946 GCA_035563695.1 Acidimicrobiia bacterium | reverse complement strand
GAGCCCCGACTTCACGAACAACTCGACCCTGCCGCGCGCCCACACGTGCGACGGTCCGGGTACGGCACCGACGATCTCGTGGAGCGCCGTTCCCGCCGATACCAAATCGGTCGCGGTCGTCGTCGACGATCCCGACGCGCCGAAAGGTCCCTTCGTGCACTGGGTCGTGATCGGATTACCACCTCGAGCGGGCACGATCTCGGCAACGACGCCGGGACTGCACGCGCTCGACAACACGGGCGGCACTCGCGGCTGGACCCCTCCGTGCCCGCCGGCGGGCAGCATGCACCACTACCGGTTCACCGTATATGCCCTACGCGACTACGTCTGTGCCACGAACGGCGACGACGTCGGCGAGCCCGGCTGCGCGGAGCCCAGCGCGCAAGAGGCGCTCGGGCAGATCCGCGGCACTGCGATCGCCAAGGGCGCGCTGGTCGGGACCTATCGCCGGTAATCGGCGCACCTCCCGCGTAGGCTGCCGGCGATGGCGACGGCGAAGAAACGGGCCACCGCGACTTCCAACTTCGGGGTGGGCAAGCGGGAGAGCCACGACGCGAGTGCGTTCTACGAGCGGTTCACCGCGCCCGAGGTCAGCGACGACGACACCGTCGTCGCGCCGTACGAGATCGCCGAGCCGTTCCAACTCGGCGACGCGCGCCACATGGACGCAATCGTCGACGGATCGGTCGCCCTCGTCGTGACATCACCGCCCTATTTCGCGGGCAAGCAGTACGAAGAAGAGCTCGAGCGAGAGGGCGTCCCGTCGTCGTACGCCGAGTACATCGAGCTCCTCGCGAGCGTGTTCGCCGAGTGCACGCGCAAGCTCGAACCCGGCGGCCGCATCGCGGTGAACGTCGCCAACCTCGGCCGCAAGCCGTACCGCAGCCTCTCGGCCGACGTCATCGGCATCTTGCAGGACCGTCTCCATTTGTTGCTGCGCGGCGAAGTCGTGTGGCGCAAGGGCGAAGGCGCGGCCGGCAACTGCGCGTGGGGATCGTTCCGCAGCCCGGGGAACCCGGTGCTGCGCGACACGACCGAGCGCGTCATCATCGCGAGCAAGGGCCGGTTCGATCGCGCGAAGACCCGCGCCGAACGCAAACCCCTCGGTCTCCCGAGCGAGAACGACATCGAGGCCGACGAATTCATGGCCGCGACGCTCGACGTCTGGGACATCCCGCCCGAGAGCGCGCGGCGGGTATCGCACCCCGCGCCCTTCCCGATCGAGCTGCCCGCCCGCCTGATCGAGCTCTACACGTACCAGGGCGACCTCGTGCTCGATCCGTTCATGGGCTCGGGATCGACGCTCGTCGCAGCAGCGCGCGTCGGGCGCCGCTACGTCGGCTACGACCTCGACCCCACCTACGTCGACATCGCCCGGCTCCGCGTTCGCGAGGAAGGCCAACCTGCTCCGGCGCCCACACGCATCGCGCCCTCACCGGATGTCGAAGTGCCCGGCGCGGAGGATAGCTTCCAGGCTCGCGCGACCCGTGAAGGCAAGGCCGCGCAGGCGCTCGCCGAGCAACTGCTCGCCGAGGCCGGGTTCGTGATCGCGGCGCGCAACTCGCGCGTGCGCGGCACGGGCGTGACGATCAACTTCATCGCGGCCGACGACGACGGCCGCGATTGGTATTTCGACGTGTCGGGCGCGTTCACCAGCACGCGGGGCGGGCTGCTGCGCACCGACACCGTGTGGAAGGCGCTCGGCCGCGCCCACGTGCTCGCGCGCAACGGTGTCGAACGCATCGTGCTCCTGACGTCGCACTTGCCGCGGCCGGGCAGCGAAGGCGCCATCGCGTTGCGCAATGCCGACGACGTCGTGTTCGACGTGATCGAGATGCGATCCGACGAGGGTTACGAGCGGCTGCGGAAGTACGCGGCCGGCGGGCACGGGTAGTGGCCGATCTGCGCACGACGATCACCGAGGTGGTCACCGGCCTCGGGATGCTCGGTTTCGACGGGGTCGAAGAGGCGCTCGACGCGCGGCCTGCTGCGATGGCGAACACCGATCCCGCGGTCTTCGACACGTTGCAACGCGCGTGGAAGGAGCACCGGCTCCCCGATGTCTTCACCGCGGCGTGGATGAACGGCGTGGCGTTCCTCCGTGCGCGCGACGCGTTGCGCGGGCGCGTCCCCCTCGTCGTCGAGTGGAAGGGTGCGCACCGTTCCCCGGGCGACGAAGTCGTGCCGGCCGACCTGCGAGTCGATCACGTCTACCTCGTCAGCTGCAAGTACCTGTCCCGTATCGTCGTGAACGCATCGCCGCACCATCTCTTCGATCGCGTGCTCGCGGGCGGCCAGGGCCGGCGCGGTGGAGATTGGTACGAGGAGGTCGCGCCGGCCGAGCACGGTGCCCTGTACACGATCGTTCGCGCCGAGATCGATCCGTCCCTTCCGGCCTCGCCCCGCCTGCTCGATCCCGCGCAGCGGCGCGCGCTGGGGTCCGCGCTGCGCGACGGCTGGCCGGCAAGCGCGCACGACGCCTACCTCGCACTCGTGCACCGGGTCGCGCACGAATCGGCGCGCCGTTGGCGCGATGCGGTGGGTAACCGGGGAGAGCCAATGCTGTGGCGCCTGCTGCGTATCGGGAGCGCGCCCTACTTCGTGCTCGGCGTCGCCCCCCGGGGATTCGTTCGGCTCCGCATCGCGACGCCGTGGGACTGGCGCAACGAGTTCGATCTGCGTCGCTTCGACATCGACGCACGCGCGGGCGGGCAGCCGATCGTGGCGTGGCAGGCGATCGTTCGCGACCGCGGGTCGCGCGCCGAGCGCACTGTCAGCGGTCACGTCGAGGTGCGGTGGAGTCACGGCCGTTTCGCGGGACCGCCCGAGGCGAAGGTGTACCTCGACACACCCCACGGCGACGTTCCCGGATATTTCGCGCTCGCCTGACCCGGCTCACGCCCGTCTCGTGCGTCTTTGGCCCCGCTCTGAGATGATGGCGGCATGAGCGCGCAGATCGACCACGTGATCGTTCCGGTCGTCGATCGCGACGCGAGCATCGCGTTCTACGAGACGGTGCTCGGATTCGAGCACGAAGGAGAGCAGGAGCCCTTCTCCGTCATCCGCGTGTCGCCGACGTTCACGATGCAGCTCGCGCCGTGGGGCACCGACGGCGGCATGCATCTTGCGTTCGCAATGACCGAGCGGGAGTTCGACGCGACCTTCGCGCGCCTGCGCGCCGCGGGCATCGAGTACGGCGATTCGTTCCACGCCGTCGGCAACATGCAGGGCCCCGGCGTCGAAGGCGGCGCGCGCGGCCCCGGCGCGGCCGTGTACTGCTTCGATCCGAGCCGCCACCTCGTCGAGATACGCCACTACGGCGACTGACGGCGCCGCAGCCGGCGCTTGTCGGCCCGGCACGACCTGTGCTTCGCTGGTCGTTTCGGCGAGCGGGAGGTTAGGGGCCGTGGGGAAGTCGGATCTGTTCATGAACGCGCCGCAGATCACGCAGGAGCACACTGCGGACGGCACACCGAAGATCAAGGTCGTGTTCGACGTCACGAACACGGGGAGCGATCGCCTGAACGACGGAGAAGTGATCATCGCGATCGCGGCATCCTCGGAATCGGCGTCGGAAACCGGCGCCGAGTTGACCTTCCCGCTCGTCGCGCTCGAAGCCGGCGCTTCGGCGCAACACGGCGGTCCGCTACAGGTCGACCCGGGCACGTGGTACGTGATCGTGTTCCTTCAGGACGCGGCCACGTACGAGGTGCTGCACAGCTCGGACACGCAGACCGTGCACGTCGCCGGTCATGCCACGCACGCGGCGCAGTTCACCGACAACGCGGCGTATCAGGTCGCGCCGCAGATCACCTCGATCGAGCGGCTCTCCGGATCGACGGTGCGCGTGCACTACAACCTCACGAACACCGGCTCCGTCGCCGTGCCTCCCGGCCTCGAAGTCGTCGGGTACATCGACGACGAAGTGAAGCACGTCGACTCCGAGCAGGATTACCACCTGCAGCGCGGCGTGGCCGTGGGCGCGACCGATCCCCACTACCTCACGCTCGAGGGCTTGACCGAGCCGGGCTCGTCGTGGCGAGCCACGATCTGGATCGACCCGGGCGGGCCGAGCTCCGCCGCGTCGCACGCATCCGTCACCTGGGGTGACGACGGCCGGCCGTCGATGACCCTGCTGTAGGCCCCCTCCGCAAACTTGCGTGACACAACCACCGCACGGGTGGGTGAGCCACGCAAGGTCGCGATGCGGGACCAGTAGCGTGCGGCTCACGGAACTCGGATTCGGTCTCGACGGCAAGCACGCGTTCGTCGCAGGGGTGGGCGGCGGCATCGGGAGTGCGAGTGCGCGCACACTCGCGGCCGCGGGCGCGCGCCTGACGTGTTTCGACATCGACGCGAGCGTGGCTGCGGCCGCCGCACGGGCCCTCGGGCCGGAGGCGCGGGCGCTCGACGGTGACGCGCGCGATCTCGACGCGGTGAGAGACGCGGTCGCGGCGGCGATCGACTCCGGAGGACCGATCGACGTGCTCGTCGACGTCATCGGCGAGACGCGTTGGGGCCGGACCGTCGAGCTCGACGACACCGCCTGGGACGAGAGCTTCGACCTCGTGCTCCGTCACTTCTTCAACCTCGTACGCGCCGTCGCGCCCGGCATGACCGACCGGGGCCGCGGCTCGATCGTCGCGATCGCGTCGGTCAGCGGGATGCGCTCGGCGCCGTTGCACGGGCCGTACGGCGCGGCGAAGGCCGGGCTCATGTCGCTCGTGCGCACGCTGGCCGTCGAGCTCGGCGCGTCCGGCGTACGCGTCAACGCCGTCGCCCCCGGCGCCGTGCTGACCCCGCGTGTCGAGGCGATGATGAGCGAGGCGCGCCGCGCCGAGTCGGCCGCGAGCATTCCGCTCGGCCGCCTCGCGACACCGAACGACATCGCGCACGCGGTCACGTTCCTGGCGTCGGGGCTCGCCGGCTACGTCACGGGCCAGACG
>DATMUX010000292.1:0-15053 GCA_035563695.1 Acidimicrobiia bacterium | reverse complement strand
GTCGGCGAGCTCCAATAGCCGCGCCGCGAGCTGCCGTTCGAGCACGTCAGGCATCGCCGTACTCCCGGCGCAAGCGGGCGAGCCCGCGCGACAGCTGCGACTTCACGGTGCCGACGGGCACGTCGAGGATCCGGGCGATCTCGTCGTGCGCGCAGTCGTTGTAGTAGCGGAGCACGAGCACGGCCCGCTGCTGGATCGGGAGACGGCGGAGCGCGACGAGCAGCGCGTCGCCGGCGACGACGTCGACGGGATCGGCGACCAGCGATCGCACGTCGATCGTGCGCTCGTGCCGGGCAACGACCTTCTGGTGGCGGAAGTGCGACTTGGCGAGGTTGGCGACGGCCCGGGTGAGGTACGCGCCGAACGCGTCGGGCTCGCGGATCGAGTCGAGCTTGGCCGCGACCCGCACGAACGCCTCCTGCACCAGATCCTCGGACAGCTCGCGCTCCCCCGTCAGCATGACGGCGAAGCGCAGCGCGGCGGGCGCGTGGACGCGGTACAGGCGGTCGAGCAGCACCTCACTACGCACTGCCAGCGGCGCGACCGTCTGCACGAGTTCCAGACGCTCAGCCCCCGCGGCGCGTTCCACGCCGTTGATCATTCCTCGTGGTCACGAAATGCGCCATATATGGCCACAATCGTGACCACGAGCCTCGCTCGAGGCTCAGACCGCGAGGAGATCGCGGGCGCCGGTGTCGGCGCTCGGGTGCCGCAGCTTCGACATCGCCCGCGCCTCGATCTGGCGGATGCGCTCGCGCGTGAGGTTGAAGTACTCGCCCACCTCTTCGAGCGTGCGCGGCTCGCCGCGGTCGAGGCCGAAGCGCAGCGCCAGGATCTGACGCTCGCGTTCGTCGAGTGGGGCGAGCAACTTTTCGATCTCGGCCGGCAGGAGCGCGGTCGCGGCGACCTCGAACGGTGACTCGACCGAACGGTCCTCCACGATGTCGCCGAGCTCGGCATCACCGTCTTCGCGCAACGGCTCCGACAGCGACAGCGGCTCGGCCGCGAAGCGCAACGCCTCGGTGACCTTGTCCTCGGGCATCTCGACCTCGGCCGCGAGCTCGGACAGCGTCGCGGGCCGCCCGAGCTTCAGCTCCAAGCGCGAGCGCGCCTTCTGCAGTCGCGCGAGCGTGTCGCCCGCGTGCACCGGCAAGCGGATCGTGCGGCCGGTGTTCGCGATGCCGCGAGTGATCGCCTGGCGGATCCACCACGTCGCGTACGTCGAGAACTTGAAGCCCTTGCGCCAGTCGAACTTCTCGACCGCGTGCATGAGCCCGAGATTGCCTTCTTGGATCAGGTCGAGCAGCGGCAGGCCCGAGGCCTGGTACTTCTTCGCGATCGACACGACCAGGCGCAGGTTCGACTGCACGAACGTCCGCTGCGCGTCGTCGCCGTGGCGCGAGGTGCGCCGCAGCTCCCGCTTCTTCGCCGGGGTCAGACCCTTCCCGGCCAGCAGTTGCTCACGCGCGGCATTGCCGTTCTCGATCTGTTGCGCGAGACGAACCTCGTCGTCCTTCGTGAGCAAGGGATACTGGCCGATGTCGGTGAGGTAGAGCCGGACCAGATCCTCTTCGTCCCGCTCGACTCGCTCCTTCGCCACCCGAATCAATCCTTCGTCTCGGCAGGTCCCAACCCGGCATTGGGCAAGCCACCCCACAGACGTGCACGCCACCAGGACTTTCGCCGCGACACCCCGTAGCCTCCCACCGGGCCGGCGTCGCACTGTCCCTGTACGATAACCACCTCGTCAAGCGGCCCTTTTCGGGGCTCGAACCGACTCGAGGGGCTTGACATGTCCGATCTCGACGTGTCCGATCTCGATGTTGCGCTGCTCACCGCCGCGTTCGAAGCCCGGCCCGGCGCCGAAGAGGCGCTGCTCGCGACGCTCGCCCGTTACGTCGTGCTCACCCGTCACGAGCCCGCGTGCCGCAACGTCGATCTGATTGCCTCGTGCACACACGGTCGCCGTTTCGTCGTGATCGAGAAGTGGGACTCCGCCGACGCGATCCGCGCCCACCTCGATTCGTCGCTCATGACCGACATGGCCACCGCGGCGCTACCGTCCCTGGCCGCGAAGCCCGAGATCGATCTCTACGACACGATCAGCGCCCACGACCTCGCGTAGCCCGTTTTGGCGACAATTCGTGCACGCTGCGTGCGCCGATCGTCGCCAAAAGCCGACTGTCGCCAAAAGGACGAGAGATCTACTTCTGGCGGAGGAGGTCGACGGGAATCTTCGAGTCTTCGCGGTCGCGGGCGCCCGTCTCCTTGCAGATCTCGCGGATCCCGTCCCACGTCATCGTCGGGGCGGACCACAGCCGATCGAACGCCGCGTCGGCAACATCGGTAAAGCCGTGTTGCAGCCGGAAGTCGTACAGCTGACGCTGCCGGCGCATCGCGAAGCCGAGGCGCGCCGCCCGCCCCACCGCGTACACATCCCACGCGGTCCGCTCGCCCCGGCTCAGCTGCGCGTCCGGCGGTGCGCCCGCGAACTCCTCGCCCAGACGATCCTTCGCGCGCAACAGCATGAGCGCGACGTCGTTGCGCGCCTGCTCGGCGGAGAACTGGCGCGGGAGACGGTTGTCCTCGAAGTTGCCGCCCGACACCCACAGCCTCGCCCGGCCGTCGACGATGTCGGACAGATGCCCGACGAGCGGGGCGAAGAGCTCCTCGTCGACGTCGACGGAGATCTCGACGTCGGGCGGGAACTCCACCATGGCCGCCACATCCTCGACGAGCGCCTCGATCTCGCCCGCGTCGTAGGGAACGAGCGTGAACGGGTTCGGCGTGACGGTGACTCGACTCACCGCCGGTTCACCCGCCGGCCTGCGCCGACGAGTCGAGCGCGGCCGTGGCCATCTCGGCCATCTGGCGCGCCTCTTCGGTCGACCGGCGGGCGAGCTCCGCAAGTGAGTCGTTCTCGTCCTCGGTGAACCCGGCGAGCCGGCGGAAGTCGCGTGCGAGCTGGATCGGGTTGTCGTCGTCCTCGCCGCGGAACCCGCCGAGGTTGAAGATCGCGTCGACGGTGCGCTGGAACTCGAGCGCGCGCTCGCGGCGCTCCGGGTCCTGCTCGGTCAGGCGGCGCAGCCAGTCGGAACCCATCTTCACGTGGGTGACCTCGTCGGCGAGCATCCAGTCCTCGCAGAACTCGAGGATCGGGTCGCTCGACTCGGAGCCGAAGTCCTTCATCGACTTGAACACGTCGATCGCAAGTCCCTCGAGCGCGCGGTTCACGCCGCAGAGCCGGAAGACCGGGTCGGGGTTGCACGCCGCGGCGAACAGGAACGTGGACTCGGTGTACTCACCGATCTCGGTGCCCATGTGGTCGCCGAGCTTCACCGAGATCTCGCAGTGGCGCGACTCGTCCCAGCACTGGCGGGCCATGTCGAGCTTCAGCTGGAACGGCGCCTGGTCGTCGTCGAAGTCGTAGCAGGTGCGGCCCGCGCCCTCGAGCGCCTGGATCTCGCCGACGAAGATGCCGTGCATCAGCGACCGGGACCGCTCGCCCGCCGCGGGACGGTCGACGCCCATCTTGGCCGGTCCGGTGTTGCGCTGCGCCACCTTCGGCCCGCGGGGGTCGAAGATCCGGTCCTCGATCTTGGTGCGTACGAACCGCTCGTCGCGGGCCAACTCGGACTCGGGGAGCATCTTCTTCATGACACGTCCTTCATGACACGTCCTTCACGGGCTTCACGAGACGCCGACCTCCTCGGCGGTAACGCCACTGTCTCCCAGGCTACCGGGGCCGGCGATCCCGCCCGACGCCAGAACGAGCTGCTCGAGCTCGAGCTGCCGGCGGCTCGCCCGCTCCACTTTCTCGGGTGTATCGATGAGCGATTGGAGCAGCATCTCTCCGTCGCGCCAATCCTCGAACTCGTCCTGCAGCGCGAACTTGAGCGACCGGATCGTCGGCGCGTCGGTGATCGTGCTCGTCGCATTGAGGTGGTAGGTGTACGCGGCGATGAACCGCGGGATGAGCACGCGGTAGACGCCGACGAGCTTCTCGATCGTGAGCTCCGGCGCCTCCGGCTCGCGGACCGCGTCCATGAACGTCGCGAACGCGTCGTTGGGCGGCAGGTTCAGGCGTTCCTGGTTCATCTCGCGCAGCTCGGGGAGGCGCTTGTGCCACAGCTCCGCGTGCCACGCATGGTGATACGTGTGCCGGCCGAGCACCATCTTCACGTCGAGCTCGGGAATCGTCGCCACCCAGCCGCCGAGCACCTCGAAGAGCCGCATCTCGGCCCACTTGTAATTGCCGACGCGCCGGGCCGACTCCTCGACCGAGAACAGGCCGGGCAGCTCGCGGCGGTCCCAGGGCGCGAACGCCGCGCGGGGCTTCGTGTCATTTCCCATGCCCGAGGATTCTCACCGCGTCTTGACCGATCGGTCAAGGCGAGGCCCGCCGTCCCCGATCCGCCCGCCAGGACCGGGATTCGGCGATCAGGATGCCCGCGAGGATCACCACGGCACCGAGGTAGCCCGACACGCCGAGCCGCTCGCCGACCCAGTAGCCCACGACGCCCGCGACGACGGGTTCGAACATGAGGATGACGGCGGTCCGGCTCGGCTCGACGAAGCGCTGGCCCCACAGCTGCAGCGAGAACGCGACCGCGCTGCAGAGCACGCCGGTCACGAACGCGGCGACGAGCACCTGCCGCGTCACGTGGCCGAGGCCGCCGACGAGCACGACCGGCACCGCGCACAGCGCGAGCACGGCGAGCTGCACGCAGGTGAGAGCGACCGGATCGAAGCGTTGGGTGAGCTCGCCGCCGATCAGGATCCAGAGCGCGAACATGAACGCGCAACCGAGCGTGAGCGCGTCGCCTGCATGCAGCTCGAGCGTCCCGCCCTCGAGCAGGAACAAGCCGACCACCGCGAACGCCACCGCGACGAGCACGTTGCGCTCCGGCCGCCGGCGCGTCACCACCGTCTCCAGCAACGGGGTGAACACGACGAAGAGCCCGGTGATGAACGCCGAGTTCGACGTGGTGGTGCGTTTCAGGCCCTCGTTCTGGAACCAGTAGCCCGCGAAGCCGACGAACCCGAACAGCAACGACCACGCCGCGAACGAGCGCGCGGTGATCGTGCGGCTGGGCGGGGCGCCGGCGCGGCGCCATCCCCGGCGCAGGGCGAACGGGAGGAGCACGATCGCACCGAGGGTGAACCGCAACAGGATGAAGCCGACGGGCGTGACGTCGTGCAGCGCGTCCTGCACGAGCTTGAACGTCGCGCCGTAGGCGATGGTCGCCGCGATCAGCGCGAGCTCGGGCAGCAGCGGGCGCGGCGTCTCCCACGCGCGCGGCGATGCCCCGATCGGCTCGGCCGTCACGGCGCGGTTACCCGGGCCAGCGGTTCGTGATCGGGAGCCGGCGATCCTTGCCGAACGCCTTCGGCGACACGCGCACTCCGGGTGCCGCCTGCCGGCGCTTGTACTCGTTGCGGTCGATCATCCGCGCGACCCGGGCGGTGACCTCCGCGTCGTGGCCCCGCGCGACCAGCTCCGCCACGGAGAGATCGTCTTCGACGTAGCCCAGAACGATGGGGTCGAGCAGGTCGTAGGCCGGCAGCGAGTCGGCGTCGAGCTGGCCCGGCTTCAACTCGGCCGAGGGTGGCTTCTCGAGGACGTTGTCGGGTACGAGATCGCGCCCCGCGCGGTCGTTGCGGTCGCGGCACAGCGCGTACACGAGCGTCTTGGGCACGTCCTTGATCACCGCGAACCCGCCGGCCATGTCGCCGTACAACGTGGCGTAGCCCGTGGCCATCTCGCTCTTGTTCCCCGTGGTCAGCACCATCCACCCGAACTTGTTGGAGATCGTCATCAGCACGTTGCCGCGGATGCGCGCCTGCACGTTCTCCTCGGCGAGGTTCGCTTCGGTGCCGGCGAACAGCGGGGCCAGCATCTGCTCGAACGCCCCGTGCGCAGGTTCGATCGGCACCGTATGCGTGCGGATACCGAGGTTGGCCGCGAGCTCGACCGCGTCGGAGATGCTGTGCGCGCTGGAGTAGCGCGAGGGCATCAACACGCCGATCACGTGCTCGGCGCCCAGCGCGTCGACCGCGACGGCCGCGACCAACGACGAGTCGACGCCACCCGAGAGGCCGATCAGAACGTCGGCGAACCCGTTCTTGCGGACGTAGTCGCGCGTCCCGAGCACGAGCGCCTCGTACACCTCGCGAACGGGCGGCAAGGTCGGCTCGATGCGCGGTGCGATACGCACGTCGATGGGCCGCGCGTCGGACACGTGCACGTCGGGCAGCGGCCGGGCCGCGACCCGGCCCCGCGGGTCGAGCTGGCGCTTCCGGAACGTCGGGCGCGCGTCGACGTCGACGACCAGCAGGTCCTCGACGAACTGCTTGGCGCGCGCGACGAGCCGGCCCTCCTCGTTGAAGACGAGCGACGCGCCGTCGAACACGAGCTCGTCCTGCCCGCCGACGAGATTTGCGTACACGATCGGGACCGACGCGTCGGCCGCGCGCGTCGCCAGCATCGTCTCCCGCTCGACCAGACGCTGCGCGTAGTACGGCGAAGCGTTGAGGTTGACGATGAGCTCGGCGCCGCCGGCGGCCTCGGTGAGGATCGGCCCGCTCGGGCTCCACGCGTCCTCGCAGATCGTGATGCCGACCATGACGCCCGCGATCCGGAACAGCGTCGGCGGCTCGCGCGGCGCGACGAAGTAACGCTGCTCGTCGAAGACGGAGTAGTTCGGCAACAGGTGCTTGCGGTAGACGCCGTAGACGCGGCCGTGCGCGCACACAGCCGCCGCGTTCGCGAGGTCACGACCCGGCTCGGGGAAGCCGATCACCGCCGCGCACTGCCCGGTGCGGGACGCGATCTTCTCGAGGGTCTCCGCGGCCCGCGCGACGAACGACGGGCGCAGCAGCAGGTCCTCGGGCGGATACCCCGTCACGGTCAGCTCGGGGAACACCACGAGGTCGGCCCCGGCCGCCTCGGCCGCCTCGTAGGCCGAGAGGATCCGCCCGGTGTTGCCCTCGAGATCGCCGACGACCACGTCGATCTGGGCGGCGGCGATGCGCAGGCGCGGCATACTCCCAGGATATGACCGCGCTCGACCGTCCCGACGTGCGATCGGCCGTCGAGCGCTCGGCCGACCCGGTGCGGGCCCGAGAGTTGCTGGGCCGTCTCGTCGACGCGCACCCGTGGCTCGACGGCGAGACGGCCGGCGACGCGCAGCTGCTCGACGCGCTCGTTGCCGTAGGTGTCGCGTCGCGATCGTTGTTCGCCGTGCTCGAACGCGATCCCGTCGCGATCGCCGTGCTGCGTACGGAGCCGGCGCCGAACGAGCTCGTGCTCGGTGACGACCCACCGCGCGCGCTGCGCCGTTGGAAGCGGCGCGAGATCGTGCGCATCGCAGGGCGCGATCTCCTCGGCCTCGCCGATTTGCGCACGGTCGGCACGGAGCTGGCCGATCTCGCCCAGCGCTGCCTCGACACCGCGCTCCTGATCGCCGCGCCCGGCACGCGCACGGCCGTCATCGGCATGGGCAAGCTCGGCGGGCGCGAGCTCAACTACGCGAGCGACGTCGACGTGTTGTTCGTGCACGACGGCGATCTCGACGCGGCGGAGCATGCGGCCCGCGCCGTGATGCGCATCATGAGCGAACCGCGCGCCGACGGCATCGTGTTCCGCACCGACGCCGCGCTGCGGCCGGAGGGCCGGGCGGGCGCACTGAGCCGAACGCTCGACGCGTACACCGCGTACTGGGAACGGTGGGCCCGGACCTGGGAGCTGCAGGCACTGATCAAGGCCCGGCCCGTGGCCGGCGACGACGACCTCGGGCGGCAGTTCGTCGCACGCGCCGAGCCGTTCGTCTGGCCCGACGTGCTGGATCCGAACGCGGTGCGCGAGGTGCGCGCGATGAAGGCGCGCACCGAGGCGATGCTGCGGCAGAAGGGCATCGCCGAGCGGGAGGTGAAGCGCGGCTACGGCGGGATCCGCGACATCGAATTCGCCGTCCAGCTGTTGCAGCTCGTCCACGGCCGCGCAGACCCGACGGTGCGTTCGCCGGCGACGCTCGACGCGCTGGAACAGCTCGCGCGCGGCGGTTACGTCACGACGGCCGACGCGGCCACGCTCGACGAGGCCTACGTGTGGCTGCGCACCGTGGAGCACCGCCTCCAACTCGTCGAGGAGCAGCAGACGCACACGATTCCCGACGACGACGGCGCGCGCACCGAGCTCGCGCGCGTGCTCGGCTTCCGTGACGACCGGGGCGAGTCGGCGCTCGACGGCTTCGACGAGGCGCATCGGCGCGAGCAGGCCGCCGTGCGCGCCATCCACGAGAAGCTCTTCTTCGCGCCCGTGCTCGACACGCTCGCGGGGGTCGGTGCGCTCTCGCTCGACGCGGCCGAGGAGCGCCTGGCGGCGTTCGGGTTCCACGACGTCGAACAGACCCGGGCGGCGCTGCACGAGCTCACCACCGGGCTCACCCGCAGGTCGCGCCTCATGCAGCAACTACTGCCGGCGATCCTGAGCTGGCTGTCGGCGGCACCCGACCCGGATCTCGGCCTCCTTCAGCTGCGTCGCCTGAGCGAGGGCTATACCCGATCATCGGTCCTCGCGCGCCGCTTCCGGGAGACGCCCATCGCCGCCGAACGCGCGTGCCGGATCCTCGGTTCGTCGCGCGTGCTCGGCATGGCAATGCACCGGCATCCCGATGTTGTCGACGCGCTGGCCGACGACGAGTTCGTGACCGAGGAGCGCGACCGCGCCGCGCTCGTCGACCGCGCCCTCGCGACACTCGACTGGCGCGACGACGCGAGCCAGCGCGCCGGCCTGCGCCGGTTCAAGCGTCGCGAGGTGCTGCGCATCGGCGCCCGCGACCTGCTCGGAGCGGCCGAGCTGGAGTCGATCGGCCGCGAGCTGTCGCACCTCGCCGACGCGTGCATCGAGGCCGCGCTGCGCTCGTTGGAGGCGCCGCTGCCCTTCGCGGTCATCGGTCTGGGGCGTCTCGGCGGGCGCGAGATGTCGTACGCGTCCGACATCGACATCATGTTCGTGTACGACGGCACGACTGCCGCCGCGTTCGACACGGCCGAGCGGCTCGCGACGCGCCTCGTCCGCGCGATCGGGGAGACGACCAGCGAGGGATCGACCTTCCGTGTCGACACACGCCTGCGGCCGGAAGGCGCGCAAGGCCCGCTCGCCCGCTCGCTGGACGGATTTCGCACGTATTACGAACGCTGGGTGCAGACGTGGGAGTTGCAGGCGTTGACGAAGGCCCGGTTCGTCGCCGGCGATCCCGACGTGGCCCGGCGCCTCCTCGAGACCGCGCACGAGTTCGTCTACCGCGATCCGATGCCCGCGGAGTGGCCGCGCGAGATCCGGCGCATGAAGGCCCGCATCGAGCGCGAGCGGATTCCCCCGGGCGAGGACCCGCGCTTCCACCTCAAGCTCGGTCGAGGCGGGCTGTCCGACGTGGAGTTCACGGTGCAGCTGGAACAGCTCACGCACGGTCGCGCCCGGGAGCGCCTGCGCGACCCGTCGACGCTCGGCGCGTTGGGCATCCTCGCGGAGCTCGGTCTACTCGCAGCCGACGACGCGGCGCGGCTGCGCGCCGCGTACGAGCTGTGCGAGCGCGCTCGCAACGCGCGCTACCTGCTCACCGGCGCGGCCGCCGACGCCTTGCCCGTCGACGGCGACGAGCTCGAGAAGCTCGCCCGCATGCTCGGCTACGCGCACCGCCCGCAACAATCGCTGCGGGACGACTACCGGCGGCTGACACGGCGCGCCCGCGCGGTGGTCGAGCGCGTCTTCTACGGCCGCGCCGGTGACGAGCCGTGACGTGGGACGGCGACCGGTACCAGCGCCGGTTCGACGCGCTCGCGGCCGAGGGCAAGGACGTCCACGGCGAGGCCGCGCTGGTCATGCGGCTCGCGCCGCGCACGGCGCTCGACGCGGGCTGCGGTACCGGGCGTGTCGCGATCGAGCTGGCGCGCCGGGGCGTCGCGGTGGTCGGGGTCGACGCCGATCCGTCGATGGTCGCCACCGCCCGCGCGCGGGCACCGGATCTCGAGTGGCTGCAGCACGACCTGACGACCCTCGACCTGGGCCGGACCTTCGATGTGGTGGTCATGGCGGGAAACGTGCCGCTGTTCACCCCGCCGGGCAGCCAGCGTGCGCTGGTCGAGGGCTGCGCGCGCCACGTGGCCGAGCACGGCGCGCTCGTGACGGGTTTCCAGCTCGGGCGCGGCTACGACCTCGCCACGTTCGACGCCGACTGCGCCGCGGCCGGCCTGGGGCCGGCCCGGCGGTACGCCACGTGGGACGGCGACCCGTTCCGAGAAGGCGAGTACGCGGTCTCGATTCACCGGCGAGGCGCCCGATTAGAGTGAACCGCGCGGCGAGCCGGGCGGGGTTCGAAGAGCAGGCTTCCGTGCTGCAATCTGGTGCCGGAACGACGGGAGGTCGATCGTCATGGGTGACGAGCCGTACGCCGCGCTGCTTCCCTGGGTCGTCTTCGCCATGGTCGGCCGCTGGAACGGTCAAGGAGCGCTGTGGGCCGCGATCGCGGCGGTCGTCACCGCGGTGACGCTGCTCGCGACCCGCCGCCACGCGCCGGTCGGACGGCACAACGTCATCGTCGCCGGCGCGGTCGTGTGGTTCGCCGGGCTCGCGATCGTCAATCAGGTCAACGGACCCATCGAGGACTGGCTCGTGCGCAACGGCCGGGCCGCGTCCGCGCTGGGCTTCGTCGTCATCGCGTTCGCGTCGCTCGCGCTCCATCCTGCAACCGAGTACTACACGCGGATGCACACCCGGCCCAACCAATGGGACACCGCGCCATTCCGCCGGCTGAACACGCACCTCACGATCTTGTGGGGGCTGGCGTTCGCGCTCATCTGTCTCTCGCACCTCGCGGCGACGATCGTGAACCGGCCCGAGGGATACACGACGCTCAACTGGGTCATCCCGGTTGCGCTCGCGGTGATCGCCGCGCACCGGACCCGCTCCTGGTGGGACGACTACACCGAAGCCGAGGCCGACCATTCCGCGCGCGACCCGCTGTGGGACCTCACGGTCGACCTGAGCAGCACCGCACCGTCGCCGCGCGACTTCTGACGCGCGGCCGTGATCCCGAGCCTCGATGCACTCCCCCGTGACCGGCTGCTGGCTGTCGCGCACGAGTACATGCTGCTCGGCATGCTCTCCAACCAGGCGACGCTGCCGCAGACGCTCGTCGCGGGGGGAACGCTCGACGACCTGAATCAGGTCGCGATCGATCTGTGGATGGGCGCGAGCCCGGTGTACACGCATCGTATGCGCACGTTGATGGGCATCGAGGGCGACGACGTGCCCGCGATCATGAAGGCGTTGCAACTCGATGTCGGCTTCGTGCACCAGTACATGCAGGTGCACTACCAGGTGAACGACCCGCAGCACGGCGAGTTCTGGCTCGAGCACTGTGGCGCGCTGCTGAACGTCGAGCCGTTCGGCGAGGAGCGCGTCGTCGGGATGTGTCACACGATCGAAGACCCGACGTTCGACGCAACCGCGTATGCGACGAACCCGCGCGCTCGGATCCGGCCGATTCACCGGCCGCCGCGTGTTCTCGCCGACCGGACCCCGCACTGTCACTGGACGATCGCCATCGATCCGGAGAACGACCCGGTCGGCCCGGCGCGCCTGACGCAGCAGATCGCCGATCTCCCGCTGTCGTCGCTGCGCATCGAGCCGCGGGCGGCCGGCGACGGATACCAAGGCCCGTTCGATCCGAAGTTCCGGCTCGCCGGCACTTCCGACGGAACGCTCGTCGCGCTCGCTCAGGAGTTCTCGGTCCAGACACATCTGCTCATGTGCTCGGGCGAGATCGCGCTGGCCGAGCACTTCGGCGCCGACCGCGCCCGCGATCTCATCGCCGACGCGTGGCTCGCGACCGCGTGGGCCGGCAGCGAACGTCTGCGCGACGCGCTCGGCGACGACCTCGACGTCGCGACCGCGCTCGCGCTCCACCCCGCGATCCCGCCCGGGTTCACCCGTAGCGTCGAGCACGACGGCAACCGGATCCGAGCCCGCCTCGTCCCCGAGACCGAGGCGCTGCTCGATCCCGCGCCGGGCGGATGGATAGGCGCGCTGGCGCGCGGCGAGCCGCGCGGCATCGAAGGGATCGTCCGGGCCGTCGACCGCCGGGCGCAGGTCGACGCGGTTACGAACACCGGCGGCGGTGTGACGATCGACGTCCGGATCGACGAGGATGCATCGCCCGGACCCGAGCCCGACGCCGTCGCGTTCATGCGGATCGGCATGCTGGCTCGCTGGAAGTTCTCGCTCTGACCCTCGGGACCCCGAAGTCCTCCACTGCGCTCCCAACAGTCGGGAGGATCATGGGCCATATACGCCCACCACGCTCCCAACAGTCGGGAGGATCGTGGGGTGATCAGCCGCCGGAGAGGGCCTGCATGATCGTGATCTCGTCGGCAGGGCCGACGGGCGTGTCGAGGTCGCGCACGGACTCCTCGTTCACGAACACCTTCATGTGCCGGCGGATGTGCTGCTGCTCGTCGACCATCCGGAACCGGATACCGGGAAAGCGCGCATCGAGGTCGGCGAGCACGGCGGCGACGGTGTCGCCCGCGCCGTCGACCACCGCCTGACGCTCCGTGTACGACCGCAGCGGGTCGGGAATGCGAACCTTCACCGCGCCGCGAGATCGGCGTGCTCGACCGAATAGATCTCCGGGAGATGCTCGGCGACGCGCGTCCACGACGCACCCTCGTCGCGACTGGCCCAGAGCTCGCCGCTCGTCGTGCCGAAGTAGACACCGACGGGATCGTTCGCGTCGACCGTCATCGCCTGCCGTTTCACGGTGAACCACGCGCGCTCGGGAAGCCCGGCGTCGATCCGCGTCCACGACTCGCCCGCATCGCGCGTGACGTACGCGGCCGGCCGGCCGTCGGGCGACGTTCGGGGCCAGACGTCGGTGCCGTCCATCGGGAACACCCACGCCGTGTCCGGATCGCGCGGGTGGAGCTCGATGGGAAATCCGATGTCGCCGACATCGCAGGGCATGTTGTCGCCGACGCGTACCCAGCGACCTTCGGGTCGTTCCATGCGATAGATACCGCAGTGGTTCTGCTGGTACAGCCGGTCGGGGCGCAACGGGTGCAGGCGTACGCAGTGCGGGTCGTGTCCGTACTCGGGATCGGGAACGGGCGAGAACAGCGCAAGCGAACCGGCGTTGAGCGGATGCCAATCGTTCCCGGCGTCGACGCTCTCGAACACGCCACCCGCCGACAGCCCGAGGTAGAGGTGCGCGGGATCGCGCGGATCGACGATAACCGAGTGCAACATCGAGCCGTCGGGCGTGTTCTCCTCGGGCCACTCGGACCACGTCTCCCAGAGCTTGTGATCGTTCCACCCGCCGACCGGCTCCCAGGTGTCGCCGCCGTCGCCCGAACGGAACAGGCCCTGCGGCGAGCCGCCCGCGTACCAGGCGCCCGGCTCGGACGCGTGCCCGGGCGTGAGCCAGAACACCGCGCGCAGGCTCCGCCCCAACGGATCGCCCGAGGCGAACGCGGGCGGCCGGGACGCTTCCTGCCACGAGCGCCCGAGGTCGGTCGACCGGAACACGGTCGGCCCGAGGTGGCCAGTGCGCACGGCGAGCAACAGGGTCGCGCCGTCGCGCGGGTCGAGCACCATGTGCTGCGCGATGTGCCCGAGGAACATCGGCCCGGCGATCGTCCACGAATCCCGGGCATCGTCGGCACTCACGACCCATGCACCCTTGCGCGTCCCGACCAACAACACGGGACCGCCGCGCAGCTCGCCGACGCCGTCGACATATGCGGTCGTCACGGCCGCAACGCTACCCACGTGCGCGACGTCGCGGAAGTGGCGCAATCTGCCAATCCGTGGCCGGCTTCCCACGCGGGCGCGAGCTCGTGGATAATGGACTCCGTGGGGGACGGGGCGCGGGTGGGCCGCGGGGCGGCTCGGGCGGAAATGCCGGTCGTGGATCACGGCGATTTCGTCGCGATCTACGACGCCTACGCGGATCGCATCTTCGGCTTCTGCGTCACATTGGTGCGCGATCGCGACGAAGCCGCCGACGCGACGCAGGAGGTCTTCGTCGCCGCCCTGCAGCACCTGGGGCAGCTTCGTGAACGTGAACGGCTCTGCGCCTGGCTGTTCGCGATCGCTCGTCACGAATGCTTCCGCCGGTTGCGGCGCCGCGGTCGCGTCGAGCCGGTACCGCTCGATGACGACATGCTCGTCGACGACGATCAGGTCGACGTCACGACCGGCGACGCGGCCGCGTTGGTCTGGGCGGCCGCTGCCGGCCTCAACGAACGCGACCGCGCCGTGCTCTCCCTCAATACGCAAGGTCTCGAGGGCGCCGAGCTCGCCGCCGCCCTCGGTGTCGATCACGCGAACCCCTACTCCATGCTCCACCGCGCCAAGACGCAACTCGAGCGCGCGGTCGGTGCGCTGCTCGTCGCCCGGCTCGGTCGACGCGACTGCGCGGACCTCGACGCGATCCTGCACGGCTGGGACGACACGCTCACGCCGTTGTTGCGCAAGCGGCTCGCGCGCCACGTCGAGCGGTGCGCGACGTGTCACGCGACACACGCGCGGGCGCGCCGGCTTCCCGCGCTCGCCGCGGCGTCGTTGTTCGAAGCCGCGCGCGCCGAGGCCTGGCCGCGGCCCGCGCCGGCAGACATCCTCGACATCGCCGCGCGCCGGCCGGCCCCCGCCGCGCGCTGGCGCGCCGACGGGTTCCCGCCCGCCGACCGACGCCGGCGGCGCCGGTGGCGTCTCGCCGCACTCGGCCTGGCCGTGCTCCTGCTCGCGTGGGGTACCGGCGAGATCGCGGTTGCCCGAACGCACTCGGGCCATCCGCAACCCGCGCGCGGAACCAGCACGCCCGCGCACCACGCCGGCTCCGCGCACCACTCGGCGCGCTCCACCGTCTCGTCGAGCCCTGCGGCTGCACCGGCCGACGGGCCGGCCGCAGAGCCGGGAGCCGCGGCGCCCGCAATCACGACACCGGCCCCGCGCCCGGGTCCGACCGTGGCCGCCATCGCGGCGACCGATG
>DATMUX010000291.1:0-3756 GCA_035563695.1 Acidimicrobiia bacterium | reverse complement strand
CGCGAGGGCCCGAGCGACCAAACACATCCTCGACGACACGCCCCGTCGCGCAACAGCTCGTCGTCGACGTCGTGGGCGCAGTGCAGCACGGTGGCGTCGTTCGGGTCGCGGCCGGCGCCCGGGTCGTCGATGCCATCGCGGCCGCGGGCGGAGCGACGGGCGCGGCCGACCTCGCACGCGTCAACCTCGCGGCGCCGGTCGCCGACGGCGCACGCATCGCCGTGCCCGCCGTCGGCGAGCCCGCCCCCGCGCTCGATCCGGGGGCGGTGAGCGGAGGCGGTGGAGGAGGCGGGGGCGGGGGCGCAACCGGGCCCGGCGCGGGCACCGCCGCCCCTATCGATCTCAACACGGCCACGGCCGAGCAGCTCGACGCATTGCCCGGGATCGGTCCGGCCACCGCGGCTGCGATCGTGCACGACCGGCAATCGCACGGGCCCTTCCGCTCCGTCGACGACCTCGCACGCGTGCGCGGCATCGGCAAGGCCAAGGTCGACCAGCTCCGCGACCTCGTGAGCGTGTGACGTGGAGGTCGGACCGTTCGTCGCGCTGGGCGCCCTCGTCGCCGGAGTTCTCGTCGGTGAGCGCGCGGGCATCGGTGCGGCCAACGTCGCGCTCGTCACGGGCGCGGCCGCGCTCGGCGCCGCGTGGTTCACGCGGGCTCGGGTTCGCGTCGCCATCGTCGGTCTCGCCCTCGCGTTGCTCGGAGTGGCGGTCATGGGCCGGGCGATCGACGGCCGGGCATCGGTGACCGTTTCGGGTGAGGTGACCCGCGACCCGACCGGCTCGACGTACGCGTCGAGCGCCCTCGTCCGCGTCGTGCTGCCGCGCGGCGGACACCGGACGCTCCTCGTTGCCGCGTCCGGCAGCGACGCGATGGTGTTGCGCGTGCTCGAAGCGGGCGACCGGGTCGTACTTCGGGGTCGCCTCGGGCCGCTGCGCGGCGGCGGCTTCGACGACCGCGCCCGCTGGGAGCACTCCGTCGGCCGCCTCGACCAGGCCGAGCTCCTCGCGCTCGGATCGCCGCGCGGGCTGCCGGCGATAGCCGACGCCGCCCGAGCCCGCGTGCTGCGCGGCATGCGCGACCTCGCGCCCACCCGCCGGGCGCTCACCGCCGGCTTCCTGCTCGGCGACACGCGCGACGTCCCCGCCGACGTCGCCGCGGAATACCGCGACTCCGGCCTCTCGCATCTGCTCGCGGTATCGGGCGAGAACGTCGCGTTCGTGCTCGCGCTCGCCGGACCGGTGCTGCGCCGGCTCCGTCTCGGCGCGCGCACTGCAGCGGCCCTGGCGGTCATCATCGTGTTCGCCGTCATGACGCGTTGCGAACCCTCCGTGCTCCGTGCGTCGATGATGGCCGCGATCGCGCTGCTGGCGTCGTTCGCGGGCCGGCCGGTCTCGACGGCGCGCGTTCTCGCCTACGCGATCATCGTGCTGCTGATCGTCGACCCGTTCCTCGTCCACTCGGTCGGGTTCGCGCTGTCCTGTGCCGCCAGCGCGGGCATCGCGTTCGGGCAGGGGCCGATCGCGCGGCGCATCCCCGCGCCCGGTGTCGTGCGCGACCCGCTGGCGGTGTCGCTCGCGGCCCAGCTCGGTGTCATGCCCGTGTTGCTCGCGGCGTTCGGCTCGTTCCCGCTGATCACCCCCGTGACCAATCTCCTTGCCGCGCCGGCCGCGGAGACGGTCGGGGTGTACGGGCTCTTCGCGTCGGTCGTCGCCTTCTACGTCCCCGCGCTCGGCCCGCTGCTCCAGCAGCCGACGGCGCTCCTGGTCGGCTGGATCTCCGCCGTCGCCCGCGCGGGTGCGGCCGTCCCCATGCAGCTCGACACGCGTGGCGTGCTCGGCGTGTGCGCGCTCGCTGCCGCGGGAGCGTCGGTAGCCTGCCTGCGTGCCCGTCGAGCCGTTTCCGAATCTGCGCCTCGGTGACCACACTGTCGACGTGCGGGCGCGCGTCGTCGTCATGGGCATCCTGAATCGCACGCCGGATTCCTTCTACGACCGCGGCGCGACGTGGTCGTTCGACGCGTTCCTCGCCCGCGCCGCGCAGCTCGTCGACGACGGCGCCGATCTCCTCGACGTGGGTGGCGTGAAGGCGGGCCCGGGACCCGAGGTCGGCGAGCAGGAGGAGCTCGACCGGGTCATTCCCGCGATCGAGGCTTTGCGGGCGCGCTTCGACGTGCCGCTCTCGGTCGACACCTGGCGCGCGACGGTGCTCGACGCCGCATGCGCGGCGGGTGCCGTGCTCGCCAACGACATCTCGGGCTTCGCCGACCCCGACTACTTGAAGGTCGCGGCGAAACACGACGCCGCCGTCGTGGCCACGCACATCCGGTTGCGTCCGCGAGTTCCGGACCCGGAGCCCCGCTACGACGATCTCGTGGCCGACGTCACCGCCTTCCTGCTCGAACGCGCGCGCCGCGCCGAGGCCGTCGGCTTGGAACCCGCGCAGATCGTCCTCGACGCGGGCCTCGACCTCGGCAAGACGCCGGCACAGAGCGCCGTCCTGTTGCGCGAGACCGCGCAACATGCGACCCTCGGCTTTCCCCTGCTGCTGTCGGCTTCGAACAAGCGGTTCATCGGCGAGCTTCTCGGCCGGGAGATCGACGACCGTCGGACCGAATCGCTCGCCGCGGTCGCGTACGGCGTGATGCAGGGTTGTCGCATCGTGCGCGTGCACGACGTGCGCGCCACGGCGCACGTGTGCCGGACGATCGAGGCGCTGTTGTGACGATCTACCTCGTGCAAGGCGCCGACCCGTCACTGCGTGATCGGGAGGTGCAGCGGGTCGTCGACGAGCTCCTCGGCGGCGACGACCGGTCGTTCGCGCTCGACGACCACACGATGGCGGGCCGCCGCCGGGCCGCGACCGGCGACTCCGATGTCGCCGACGACGACACCGTCACCGCGGAGGGCTCGGTCGAGCTGCCCGCGTTCGCGGCGATCACGACCGCGCTGCAGAGCCCGCCGTTCATGACCGCGTCGCGCGTCGTCGTCGTGCGCGAGATCGGCAACCTGACGAGCGAGCAGGCGCAGTGGATCGCGGCGTGGATCGCGGATCCGCTCGACGGTGTGCACCTCGTGCTCGTGGCGGGGGGCGGCCGCACGCCGAGCGTGCTCGACAAAGCCGTCAAGGCCCACGCGCAAACCGTCGGTCCTGCTGCGACCGCCACCGCCGACGTGTTGCAACAGGAGCTGCGCGCGGCGCACCTGAAGCTCGCGTCCGCGGCCGCGCAACAGGTTGCCTCTCATCTCGGCGACGACGCGGGCCGCGTGCCCGAACTCGTCGAGATGCTGCACGCGGCCTTTGGCGACGGCGCAGTGCTAGAGCTCGACGACGTCGAGCTCTACCTCGGCGAGCTCGGGACCGCCGGTCGTTTCGATCTGACGAACGCGATCGATCGCGGCGACGTTGCGAGCGCGCTCGAGACACTGCACCGGCTGCTCACGGCCACGAGCGCGGCCCAACCCAAGCCGCTGCACCCGATGCAGGTGATGGCGTCGCTTTTGTTCCACTACCAGCGATTGTTGCGCCTCGACGATCCGGCGATCGTGACGAAGGAGCAAGCCGCGCAGGCCCTCGGCATGAAGAGTGCGGGCGGCGCGCGGTTCCCGCTCGACGCGGCGCGCCGGCTCGGCAC
Organism: Acidimicrobiia bacterium; assembly: GCA_035563695.1. GTDB lineage: Bacteria > Actinomycetota > Acidimicrobiia > IMCC26256 > PALSA-610 > DATMUX01. Next base: position 121 of record DATMUX010000291.1, on the reverse strand, counting down.
GGACGGTCTCCGGGAGGCGGTGCTGCTCCTCGCGCGCTCCGAGCTCGACCTGCGCGGCGCGGGTGGGCTCGATGAACGCAGCGTCATCGACGTCCTGGTCGCGCGGCTGGCCGCGCTGAGC
>DATMUX010000290.1:0-2047 GCA_035563695.1 Acidimicrobiia bacterium | reverse complement strand
TGTTGACGCGGTCGAGTTTTGCCGCACCCTCGCCGGTCGCGCGCCCGCGAACGGCCTGCTCGCGACCGTCGTGCCCTTCTGATAACCAATCTCGAGGAGCAAGCCATCATGGTCAATACGTACCAAGCCGCACCGGATATCGACGTCCTGACATCCAACGTCGCGATTCCGGGTCTCGGACTCGTTCCGGCCAACGCGTTCGTCTTGCACGGAGCGGAGCCCGTGCTCGTCGACACCGGAACGGTGGTCGAACGCGATGACTTCATGGCGGCCCTGCGTTCCGTCATCGATCCCGCCGACCTGAAATGGATCTGGCTCACGCATACGGACTTCGACCACATCGGCAACGTGCATCGGTTGCTCGTCGAACATCCCCAGATCCGCGTGATTACAACGTTTCTCGGCGTCGGCATCATGGGCCTGTCGGACCCGCTTCCGTTGGACCGCGTCTATCTCGTCAACCCGGAGCAGAAGATCACCGTCGGCGACCGCACCCTGACCGCGATCAAGCCTCCCGCGTTCGACAACCCGTCGACCACGGGATTCCACGACGACAAGTCGGGGGCGTTCTTCAGCTCAGACTGTTTCGGGGCACTCCTGCAAGCGGTTCCCAACAACGCCGCCGACCTTTCGGACGACGATCTGCGCGAGGGACAAGTGCTCTGGGCGACGGTGGACTCACCGTGGCTGCACAAGGTCGACCGCGCGGCGTTCGCGAAGGAGCTGGACGACATCGCCAAGCTGGACCCGACGATGATCCTGAGCAGCCATCTGCCCGCGGCCCCCGCAGACCTGACAGCACGACTGCTGGCATCGCTCGCAGCCGCCCCGACCGCGCAGCCGTTCGTCGGACCGGATCAGGCCGCGTTCGAGCAGATGTTGCAGCAGATGACACAGGGGCCGCCTCAATAGGTCGGGTGCGTATCGCAAGCTCTGCGAAGGAGTTCCATGTCATTCACCGACGTGCTCGACCGGTACTTCGCCGGCTGGAACGACCACGACCCGGCTGCAGTCGTCGGGACGCTCGTCGAAGGCGGCACGTACGAGGACCCGACCACGGCCGGCCCGCGCTCCGGTGACGCGCTCTCCGAGCACGTAGCCGGACTGGTCGCCGGCTTCCCAGACGTCCACTTCGACGTGGCCACCGTCGCCACCACGGGCGAGACGACGGCCGCGGTCCAATGGGTGATGCGCGGAACCAATACCGGCCCCGCAGCCGGTGGCGCGGCGACGGGGAAGAGGATCGCTCTCCACGGCGCCGACATCATCGACTACGACCCTGCCGCCGATCGTCTCTCCAAAGTCGTCGGCTACTTCGACACCGCCACCATGCTCCGTCAACTCGGACTCCAAACACACATCTCTCCGGCAGACGCGCCCGGTCGTGTCCAATTCGGTCTCGCCTCGCGCGTGATCACAGGCGAAGCAGCCGAGCCTGGGTGCTTCACCGTCACCTCGATCGACGTCGGCGACGGGTGTGTGGGAGAGGTCGATGATTTCGCAAACTCGATCGTCGAGGCAATCGCCGCGCAACCGGGATACCTGGGCTCGGTCTTCGCCACTGTCGGCGACCGCAAGTACACCTTCACCGCGTGGCGAGACGCGAGCGCCGTAGAAGGGATTCGAACCACCGTTCACCGAGATGCGATGCGGCGCTTCAACTCCGGAACGCTGGGAGCACGGGTCATGGCAAGCGTCTGGGTTCCGCTTCGCCTCAATCCCGTCCGCGTCTCAGGAGGCGAGGCTGGGCGGCCGGTCCGAGACGAGCCGCTTTCCACCCAGTGGCTGTAGGCCCAGGGATTGCGACGAGTCGCCGAACTTGTGCGCCGGCAAGTCGGTGACCCGGCCGAAACTCGCGGCGCGAGGCGAATTGACGCAACCCATGTCATGCGCACGAGCGATTCGGGTGCCGGAATGAGGTCCGGCCCGCTCAGCCTTCCGAGACGTCCGGAGGGTTTGAGAGCTGTCTCATTAGGTCCACCTGATAGGACTTGAACCTGCGACTTCTGCGTCACACGACCTTCGTCGCGCGCCCTCGCCTGCGAGT
>DATMUX010000289.1:0-4349 GCA_035563695.1 Acidimicrobiia bacterium | reverse complement strand
AAACCGGTCACCTCGTGTTCGCCACCCTGCACACCCAAGACGCTCCGCAGTCGATCGACCGCGTGATCGACGTGTTCCCCGCGCACCAGCAGCAGCAGGTCCGGGTCCAGCTCGCGGCCGCACTGCAGGGCATCTGCACCCAGCAGCTCATCCCGACCGTCGACGGCGCGGGGCGGTCCGTTGGTTGCGAGGTCATGGTCGCGACGCCCGCGATCCGCAATCTCATCCGTGAGGGCAAGGTGCACCAGATCTATTCGATGCTGCAGGCCGGCGGGAAGTACGGCATGGTCACGATGGACATGTCGCTCGCCCAGCTCGTGCGCGGCCACCGCATCTCCCTCGACCTGGCGCTCGAACGCTGCGCCAACGAGGACGACCTCCGTCGTCTGCTGAACGGCTGATCCGCGATGCCCGAGACGTTCCAGTACAAGGTCAAGGACAAGACCGGCAAGCTCGTCGAGGGCTCGCTGGAGGCCGAGAACGCGCAGCTGGTCGTCAGCAAGCTGCGCTCGATGGGCTACATCCCGATCGAAATCCAGCAGCAGGGCGGCGTCACGCTCCAGCGCGAGCTGAAGCTGCCGGGCCTGTCCGATCGCGTCAAGCTCAAGGACGTCGCGGTGTTCTCCCGGCAGTTCGCGACGATGATCAACTCCGGCCTGTCGCTGCTGCGATCGCTCTACATCCTTGCGGAGCAGACCGAGAGCAAGCCGCTCGCGGCGATCGTCAACCAGGTCCGGATGGATGTGGAGCGTGGCTCGTCGCTGTCGGCGGCACTGGCGAAGCACCCGAAGGCCTTCAGCCGGCTGTACGTCTCGATGGTGCGCGCGGGTGAGGTCGGTGGCGCGCTCGACAGCGTGCTCATGCGCCTCGCCGACACGATCGAGAAGCAGGTCGAGCTGCGTCGCAAGGTCAAGTCGGCGATGACCTACCCGATGGTCGTGGCGATCCTCGTGCTGCTGATCGTCACCGCGATGCTGCTGTTCGTCATCCCGATGTTCCAGAACATCTACAAGCAGCTCGGTGGCACGCTGCCGGCGCCGACCCAGATCCTGATCAACATCTCGAAGATCGCACGACAGTTCTGGTACCTCATCTTCGCGGCGGAGGTCGCGGGTGCGTGGGGATTCCGGAAGTGGATCAACTCCGAGGAAGGCCGCAAGCAGTGGGACGCGATCAAGCTGCGCGTCCCGATCTTCGGCAAGCTCGTGCGCAAGACCGCGCTCGCCCGGTTCAGCCGGACGCTCTCGGCGCTGGTGCGCTCGGGTGTTCCGATCCTCGAGTCGCTCGACATCGTCGCCGAGACCGCGGGCAACCACGTGGTGGCCGAAGCGGTCCGCGACACGCAGGCCGCGGTCAAGCGGGGTGATCCGCTCTCCAAGAAGCTCGAGGACCACGAGGTCTTCCCCCCGATGGTCGTGCAGATGATGGCCGTCGGTGAGGAGACGGGCGCGCTCGACGAGATGCTCGACAAGATCGCCGACTTCTACGACCAGGAGGTCGAGGCCACCGTCGACGCCCTCACGTCACTGATCGAGCCGCTGCTGATCGTGGTGATGGGCATCTGTGTGGGCGGCATGATCATCGCCCTGTACCTGCCCATGTTCAACATCATCAAGCTCATCAAGTAGCCGCGCGCTGATTCTGGACAATGGGTCGACTCCACGCTCCGCTCCCCTTCGGTCGCTCCGCTGTCGTCTCCGTGCACATGGGTCGACTCCACGCTCCGCTCCCCTCCGGTCGCTCCGCTGTCGTCTCCGTGTTCAACATCGTCAAGCTCATCAAGTAGCCGCGAGCTGATTCTGCAAGGCCCGGAGCGGCGCCCCGAGCCCGTTCCCGAGGTGCTTCGGCCGCCCGGCCGGCCGACGAGCGGTCTCGGCGAGTGCCGAATGCCACGTTCCGCGGTCAAGTCGGCTGCGTCGGCGGTCGATTACGTGTACGGCGCCAAGGAATGAGGGTACGGAGCCCCGGGCGCGTACGTGAGAAACGAGGTACGAGCGGTGCTCAAAGTCAAGGCTCTTGCCACTCGCCGTAATGACGACGAGGGCTTCACCCTTATCGAACTGATGGTGGTCGTGTTGATCATTGCCATTCTGATCGCGATCGCCATCCCGACCTTCCTCGGCGCCCGCAAGCGGGCGAACGACCGGGCCGCGCAGTCCGATCTGCGCAACGGCCTCGCTACCGAGGAGACCATCTACACCGACAACCAGGTGTACTCGGCGGACACCGCCGCCGGTGGTGTGCTGAAGACGGCCGAGTCGTCGCTCCAGTGGGGCGTCAAGCTCAACGTCGTCGTCCACGCCACCCCCGACGCGTTCTGCTTGTCCGAGCAGTCGGCTTCGGGCACCTGGTTCGCGCTCGACAAGATCGCGACCGGTGGCGACGCCGGCGTGTATTACACCAAGGACCCGGCGGCGAACCCGTGTCCCGCTGACCCGTCGACCGTCGGGCCGAGCGGCCTGAAGTGGGCGACCGTTCCCAACGGCGCCGCAGGCGGCTGGTAGTCCGGTACCACTGTCCACCGAGAACACTGCCGAAGGGGCCCGGGACGCAAGTCCCGGGCCCTACCGCTTCAGTGCATGCCTCCCGGGCGCCGATGTAAGGAGCAGCGACACCCCGCCCCCAAGGAGGTTGCTCGACATGCACCGTGAGCATCTCGATGCTCGCGCGGCCCAGCTTGGAGAAGACGGCTTCACACTCCTCGAGCTCATGATGGTGATCCTGATCATTGCCCTGTTGATCGCCATCGCGCTCCCGGCCCTGGTCGGAGCCACCAGTCGAGCGAAGGACCGCGCGATGCAGATCACCCTGCGCAACGGACTCACCGCCGCGAAGACGGTGTACACGAACGGGCAGGACTACACGCAGGCGACCCCGGCCGCGCTGACAGTCGCCGCCGGCCAGATCGTGTTCGTGGATCAGGCGACGAACCCGCAGGGCCAGAACGCGTCCTCGGTGCTCAACACGAGCGCGAACTTCATCGTGCTCTCGGGCCAGTCGGGATCCGGCTCGTGCTTCTACATCGCCGACGATGCGCTCGGGTCGGGCATGCTGTTCGCCAAGGCGCCCGGCGCCGGTGGATGCTCGGCCCAGACCTCGCCGTTGCAGGGCGACCCGGCGTGGAAGGCGAAGTGGTGACGACGCTCGCCCCTCGGAGTTCCGCGCCTGCCGTGCCGGTCTAGCCTCGACGGTCGTGTCCGCTCTCGTCGCCGCGATCTGCGCCCTGTACGGGCTGGTGATCGGCTCCTTCCTGAACGTCGTCATTTGGCGAGTGCCGCGGAAGGAGTCGATCGTGTCTCCCGCGTCGCACTGCCCCGGGTGCGAGACGCCGATCGCGGTGCGCGACAACGTTCCGGTCGTCTCGTGGCTCGTGCTCCGCGGGCATTGCCGGACCTGCGGGACGAAGATCTCGTTCCGCTACCCGTTCGTCGAGTTGCTGACGGGAGTGTTGTTCGGAGCGGTCGGTGCGCGTTTCGCCGGCTCGTGGGCGCTGCCGGCGTTCCTGGTGCTGACCGCCGCGCTCGTCGCACTCTCGGCGATCGACCTCGAGTTCTATCTGCTCCCGACCCGCATCCTTCGCCCGGTGGCGATCATCAGCGTCCCGCTGCTCGCGCTCGCGGCGGGCCTGGAGCAGGATTGGGGCGCGTTCGGTCGCGCCGCGGCCGGCGCCCTCGTCGCGTTCACGTTCTTCTTCGTGGTGCACCTGATCTCGCCCAACGGCATGGGGTTCGGCGACGTACGACTGTCGTTCCTCCTCGGCCTCTTCCTCGGATTCCTGGGCTGGGGTGATCTCGCCGGCGGCCTCTTCTTCGGGTTCTTCTACGGGGCCGTCATCGGGATCGCCCTGATCGCGCTCGGGGCCCGGAGCCGCAAACAACACATCCCGTTCGGGCCCTTCCTCGCCGCCGGCACGATGACGTTCGTGCTCTTCGGCGCCCAGATCCTCGACTGGTACCACGGCTTCTGAGTCGCGGGGCGCCGGCCGGGCGCCGGGGCTCGGCCCCCGGAACGAGTCGCGCAGATCCGGCATTTGGGCCACGCCCCTGTGAGTCGTGGGGACGGCAGAGGCCGCACGTTCGCGGGTGACCGAGAAATCGCGCCCGCGGTGACCATTCGCGTTACAGCCGGATGGCGTTGTTGACGATTGTTGTCGGTGAAGTTTGTTCGGCCCGTCAGGGGGTGAGGACCGTGGACGACAGCCAGCCTGTTCTGCTCACGGTCCGCGAAGTCGCCGATGCCATGCGCGTCTCGACGATGACCGTGTACCGCCTGATCCGGGCCGGCTCGTTGCCGGCGATTCGCGTCGGCAAGCACTTCCGCATCCGCGTGCGCGACCTCGACCAGTACCT
>DATMUX010000288.1:0-7879 GCA_035563695.1 Acidimicrobiia bacterium | reverse complement strand
CAACCGGTTCGTCGAGGTCGAGGTGCACCGGTCGACGGGAACGAGCGGGAACGCCGATCCGGGCGCGGACCAGCCGTTGCAGGACGACGGAACGAGCGCCCTCTCGGGCTACTGCCGGCCGAACGAGCAGGTCGCGGCCGTCGCGGCCACGGCGCCCGCGGGATCGAACGCCGACGTCACCGTCGAGCTCGACCTGCGCGACAACGCGAACGAGCCGCCGGTGGTCGTCACGATCGACGGCGCTCCGCAGGTCCGCCCCAACTGACCCTCCCTTCTCGTCTCTTCTCCTCCCTTCCTCGAGGTTGCGTGACACATCCACCGCCGGGGTGGTTCGGCCACGCAAGTTCGGTGGGAGGGGCGGTGGGTCTACACTTCGCCTGACACGAACGTCAGGTTCGAGGGGGCCTTCATGACGAATGTCGACCTGCAGCGCCTTGCCGGCAGCCGGGGTCGGATCTCCACCGCGCCGACCGTCGATCTCGTCACCGCCGAGGTCGTCCGAGGCGGCATGGAGACGATCTGCTTCGAGATGGCCGAGTACGTGTCGCGCACCGCGACGACGCCCATCCTGAACCAATCGAATGAGCGCAACGCGACCGTGCTCGACGCGCAGGGCCGGCTCGCCGCGCTCTCGGTCGGCATCCCGCAGTTCATGCTCACGTCGACGCTGCCCGTGCGCTTCGCGCTCGAGTTCCTCGGCGTCGACGAGTTCCGCGAGGGCGACGTGTTCGTCGCCAACGATCCCTACCACGGCGGCGGCCACCTCCCCGACTACAACGTCTTCGCGCCCGTGTTCGCCGACGACCCGGCCGCGCCCGGCGGGCGGCGCATGGTGCTGATCGCGAGCATCCAGTGCCACCACGGCGACACCGGGGGCGGCGTGCCCGGTGGCTACAACATCACGGCGACCGACATCTGGGGTGAGGGTGTGCGCTGGCCGGTCGTCAAGGTGCTCGACCGCGGCATCGAGCGGCGCGACGTCCTGTACGCGCTGCAGGCGAACAACCGCATCCCGAGCTACATCGGCGATCTCCGCGCGCAGATCGGCGCGGCCCAGCTCGGCGCCAAGCGTCTCGGTGAGATCATCGACCACTACGGTGCGAGCGCGGTCGAGGAGAGCGTCGACTACATGATCGACTACGCGGCGCGGCGCTTCCGCGAAGAGGTCGCGCAGTGGCCCGACGGTGAATACGAGGCCGACTCGTACGTCGATCACGATCCCCTCGGCAACCCCGACATCCACCTCCACGTCAAGGTGACAGTCGCCGGCGACTCGCTCACGATCGACTTCACCGGCACCGACACGCGCGGCGAGCTGCAGTCGTGGTCGACGTTCGGGAACACGCGCGGGTACACCGTCGGCCAGATCGCGGCGATGATGGATCCCGAGATCCCCAAGAACGAGGGGTTCTTCGAGCAGATCAAGCTGATCGTGCCGAAAGGCTGCCTGCTGAACCCCGACCCGGGGAAGCCGGTGAGCGCGGGTACGCACCACCCGGGAGCCGACGTCGGCGAGGTCATCGCCAAGGCGATGCAGCACGTGCTGCCGGAGCGCGCGGTACCGCAGACGTACAAGACGGGCATCCCGACGATCATCGTGGGCGTCGACCCACGAACGGGCGCGTCGTTCACCGACCACTCGGCTGAGGTGTACGCCGGTTGGTGCAACGCGTCGAAGGGCATGGATGCGTGGGGCGCGCTGAACGCGAGCTTCGGCAACCTGTGGAAGGCGACGGCCGAGATCAACGAGTCGCTGTACCCGCACGTGCAATGGTCACGCGACTACCGCACCGACTCGGGCGGGCCGGGCCAGTGGCGCGGCATCTGCGGCAGCCACTACGAGAAGGAAGTGTGCGTCGACGCCAAGGTGTACACGTACGTCGTGGGCATGAAGTATCCGATGCCGGGAATCTGCGGCGGCGCCGACGGCTCGCCCAACGAGATGATCATCCGCTACGGCAGCGACGAACCGTACAAGGTCAAGCACACCGCCGACTGGGTGCCGATCGCGGCCGGGCAGCGGATCATGTACGACTACGGAGGCGGCGGTGGCTGGGGCGACCCGCTCGAACGCGATCCCGAAGCCGTGCTCGACGACGTGCTCGACGAATACGTGAGCATCGAGGGCGCGCGGCGCGATTACGGCGTCGTGATCACCGGCTCGCTGGAGGATCTCACGCTCGCGATCGACCACGACGAGACGCACCACCTGCGCGACCGCATGCGCACCGCACGATAGGGACGAAGCGGCGGTGAGCGGAGCGACAGAGGAGCAGAGCGAACTCGCCGGGAGCGGCGAGCGCTCGCGGGACGGGTATCCCGGCCCAGGAGACGAAGGCGGAGCCGACCGAAGGGGAGGCGTAGCCGGAGTCGACCAATACGGACAGCGAGCGCGACCCAGCGAGCAAGTGAGCGAGCGCGACCAGAGGCAGGGCTATCGGGTTGGGGTGGACGTCGGCGGTACGTTCACCGACGTCATTTGCGTGACACCGAGCGGCGAGGTCGTGCTCGACAAGACTCCGACGACGCTCGACGACCAATCGACGGGCGTGATGAACGCGCTCGCGCAGCTCGCCGAGGGCTTCGACATGGAGCTCGCGGCGTTCTGTCGCGAGCTCGAGATCCTCGTGCACGGCACGACCACGGCCGACAACACGATGATCGAGATGAACGGCGCGAGCACGGGGCTGCTCGTCACGATTGGTCACCGTGACGAAATCGAGCTGCGCCGGTGCCACAAAGAGGAGATCTGGGACCCGAACCATCCGGGCCCTACTCCGATCGCCCGGCGTCGCGCGCGCATCCCGATCCCCGAACGCGTCGATTTCGAAGGCCGCGTGCTCACCCCGCTCGACGAGGAAGCGGTGCGCCGCGGGGTGCAACGCCTGAAGAAGCTGGGCGTGCGCTCGATCGCCGTGATGTACCTGTTCTCGTTCGTGAACCCCGAGCACGAACGGCGCACGCGCGAGATCATCCTCGAGGAGTTTCCCGAGGTCGATCACATCTCGCTGAGCCACGAGGTGATGCCGCGCGGACCGGAGTTCGAGCGCGTGTCGACGACGCTGGTGAACGCGTACGTCGCGCCCCGGATCGCGAGCTACACGCAGAACCTGCAGGACAAGCTGCGCGCCGCGGGTTACAGCGGGCCGCTGCTGATCATGCAGTCGACGGGCGGGGTCATGCCCCCCGACTACGTGTCGCGCCGCGCGGTGACGTTGCTCGCGAGCGGGCCGACGGGCGGCGTGATGGGCTCGACGCTCGCCGCGTCGACGGCGGGAATCGGCGACTTCGTCGCGATCGACATGGGCGGCACGAGCTTCGACATCTGCCTCGTGCGCCACGGCCGCCCGCAGATCAAGACCGACTGGAACTGGCGCTACCGCTACTACATCGGGCTGCCGATGGTCGACGTGCAGAGCGTCGGCGCGGGCGGCGGTTCGATCGCACGCGTCCGCCAGGGTGCGCTGCTCGTCGGGCCCGAGTCGGCCGGTTCGACGCCCGGGCCGGTGTGCTACGGCCGTGGCGGCAACCGGCCGACGGTCACCGACGCCGACGCCGTGCTCGGCTACCTCCCGTCGGACGGGTTCGCGGGCGGGCGGATGACGCTCGACGTCGAGGCGGCGCGCGCCGCGATCCTGCACCACGTCGCCGAGCCGCTCGACCTCGACGTCACCGACGCCGCTTGGGGCATCGAGCGCATCGTCGACGCCAACATGGCGAACGCGACCCGCAAAGTGCTCGCGGGGCACGGCGCCGATCCGCGCGATCTCGCGCTGATCGCGTACGGCGGCAACGGCGCGGTGCACGCGGTAGCGATCGCACGCGAGCTCGGGGTAAACCGCATCGTGGTACCCAAGACCGCGCCCGCGTTCAGCGCGCTCGGCGTGCTCGTCGCCGACTACGTCGTCGACCTCGTGCGTTCATACGTGACGCCACTTTCGCAGGTCGATCTCGGTCGCGTCCGCAGCCTCATGACCGATGTGCAGCAAGAGGTCGAGAAGGAGCTGCAGCCGACGGGCGTCCCGAGCGCCGACGTCGACACGTCGCTCTACGCCCAGATGTGTTACCCGGGGCAGAACTTCGACATGAGCGTCCCGGTTCCCGAGGGCGTAGGACTCGACGAGCCCGGTCTCCTCGATCTCGCCGAACGTTTCCACGACCAGCACCAAACGGAGCGGGGCTTCTGCTTCCGGTCGCAGCAGCCGGTGTTGCGGGGCGTGCGCGTGATCGCGCGGGGCACCACGCACAAGCCCGACCATCTCGCCGAGCTCGGCACGATCACCGACTCGGCGCAGGCGCGGCGCGGCACCCGGGCCGCGCACTTCGGCGAGGGCTTCGTCGACACGCCGGTGTACGAGGGCGCACGTCTCGGACCGGGCGCGCGCATCGACGGGCCCGCGCTCATCGAGGAGCCGTTCACGGTCGTGGTGCTGCCGCCGGGAACGAGCGCGACCCTCGACGCGCAGGGCAACTACGTCGTCTCGCTCTGACCGACCGCCGTTTTGGCGACCGTTGGTGATCGCTCCGGGCACCGCGTGTCGCCAAAACGGTGAGTGAAGGTCGAAGGTTCGAGGAGGGAGCCTGATGGACATCCTGCTCGTCTCGCACTTCCACTGGGATCGCGAGTGGTACCGCCCGTTCGAGGTGTTCCGTAGCCGGCTCGTCGACGCGATCGACGCGGTGCTCGACGAGCTCGAGCGCGATCCGGGGTTCTGCTTCGTGCTCGATGGTCAGGCGATCGTGCTCGAGGACTACCTCGAAGTGCGGCCCGAACGGCGCGCCACGCTCACCGATGGGCTGCGCGCCGGCCGGCTCGCGGCCGGTCCGTGGTACGTCCAACCCGACTCGCTCCTTCCGTCCGGCGAGACCCACGTCCGGAACCTGTTGCACGGCCGCGCCGTCGCGGGCGAGCTCGGGCCCGTGTCGCACGTCGCCTACGTGCCCGACTCGTTCGGGCATCCCGGGCAGCTCCCGCAGCTGTTCGCGGGGTTCGGGCTCGAGCCCTTCGTCTACTGGCGCGGGAACGGCTCGGAGATCGACGAGCTCGGCGCGCTGTACGTATGGCGCGCGCCCGACGGCAGCCGCGTGCGGGCCTGGCACCTCACCGAAGGCTACTTCTCCGCCGGCGGGCTGGACGCCGACGGCGACGCCCGGGCGACGGCGGAACGGGTCCGCGAGGTGATCAAGCGCATCGAGGCCGCGATGCGCCCGGGCGAGCCTGTGCTGTTGATGAACGGCTTCGACCACTTGCCGGCCGACACCACGACCGGCATCGTCGCGAACGAGCTCGGCGCGTTGCGCGTCCTGCTCGACGACGCGGCGACTCACCTTCCCGCGGCGAGCGCGCTCCCCGAATGGCAGGGCGAGCTCACCGGCGGGCGCCTCACCAACCTGTTGCCCGGAGTGTGGTCGGCGCGCATGCCGTTGAAGCTGCGCAACCGCGCCATCGAAACGCTGCTCACGGCGTGGGCGGAGCCGTGGGTTGCGTTCGGCCGGGCCCTCGGACTCGCCGATGAGCGGCCCGCGCTCACGCGAGCGTGGCGCACACTGCTGTGCAACCAGGCGCACGACTCGATTTGCGGGTGTTCCATCGATCCCGTGCACGAACGCATGGTCGCGCGCTACGACGACGCCGAAGGCCTGGGCCGCGCGACGGTCCAGCGCGTGCTCGAGCGGCTCGCGGGGCGCACCGTGACCCGGCCGTCGCCGTGGCAAGCCGCGCAGAACGTCGTGGTGTTCAACGCGTCGCCGCAGCCGCGCACCGACGTCGTGCGCGTGCCGCTCGAAGGGTTCCCGCCGTGGCGGATCAGCGCGACCCGCTTCGACATGCATCCGCTGATGATGCCGTCGTTCGCGGGCGTGACGGTCGACGGGCACCCGGCCCGGCTCGTATCGAGCGACGACCCGACGCGCGTCCGCTTCCTTCCCGGGATCGGCGGCCTCGACGTCGAGTTCGTCGCGCCCGGCGTACCTGCGTTCGGGTGCCGTCGGTTCGCCGTGGCGCCGGCCGACGCGGCGTCGGACGACATCGACGAGGGACGGACCATCACGAACGACGACGTCAACGTGACCGTGGCGGATGACGGCACGCTGACCGTCGACCTGGCCGGCACCACGTATTCGGGACTCTTCGCCGTCGAGGACGCGATCGACCGCGGCGACGCGTACGACGCCGATCCCGATCCCCCGCGGCCGGTCACGGGGACCGTCGCGGTCCGGCGCGCCCGCCACGCGTCGGGCATCGAGCGACTCGACATCGAGCGCGAGCTCACCGACCTCGGCTCGCTGCGCATCGAGGCCACGGTCGCCCGGGGCGTGCCGTTCGTCCGCGCCCGCGTTCGGTTCGACAACCGTGCGCCCGATCACCGGCTGCGGCTGCGGTTCCCCGCGGGCGCGGCCGTCGAGCAGTTCGACGCGGCGACGATGTTCGACACGGCGCGTCGCACGACCCGGCCCGTCGACGACGGCGGCTGGGTGCACCCCGCGCCGCGCACGTTCGCGCACCAGGGCTGGATCGCCGCACACGGACTCGTCGTCGGCGCGCCGGGGCTGCCCGAAACCGAGGTCACCCCGGCCGGCGACATCCTCGTCACGCTCGTGCGCAGCGTCGGCTCCATGTCGCGTCTCGAGCTCCGGACGCGGCCGCTGCCGGCGGGGCCCGATATGCCGGCGCCCGGCGCGCAGGTCCTCACGGCGGTCGACGCGACCATCACGCTCGCATCGACCGCGCGCGACGCCGGCGCGGCCGAGACCGGCATGTGGGGTGTGCTCGGTGTCGGTGAGCCGATCCTGCCCGCAGGTCAGTCGCTGCTCGCGTTGGATGCCGAGCAGTCGATCGTCTCCGCATGCAAGCCCGCGGAAGACGGCGACGGCATCGTCGTGCGCGTCCTCAACCCGAGCGACGGCGTCGACGACGTCACGCTGACGTTCGGCATCGACGTGACGACCGCGCAGCCCGTGCGACTCGACGAAACCCCGGCGACGGACGATGGCTTCGATCACAGCGGCCGGACCGTGCACCTGCGCGTGCCGCCACACGCGTTGCGATCGGTGCGCGTGCGCGCGAGCGCGCATCCGGGCGCGACGGTGTCAGCGTGAGTGCGCGGCCATGCCGACGACCGGCGGAGCCGACGCGGCCCGGCCACCGAGCGACCCGAAGAAGCGCGCGTCGCCGAAGCTGAAGATCCCGCCGTCGCTCGCCACGAACCAGTAGCCGTGGTTCGTCGGGGTGGCGGCCATGCCCACGATCGGCTGATTCAACCGCATCGCACCCGTCGAACCGTAGAACCGCGTATCACCGAAGCTGAAGATCCCACCGTCGCTCGCGACCAGCCAGTAGCCATGTCCCGTCCGTGATGCGGCCATCCCCACGATCGGCTGGTTCAACCGCATCGCACCGGTCGAACCGTAGAACCGCGCGTCGCCGAAGGCGAAGATCCCACCGTCGGACGCCACGAACCAATAGCCCTTGCCCGACGGTGACGAGGCCATGCCCACGATCGGCTGGTTCAATCGCATCGCACCGGTCGAGCCGTAGAACCGCGCGTCACCGAAGCTGAAGATCCCACCGTCGGACGCGACCAGCCAGTAGCCCTTCCCCGATGGCGTCGCGGCCATCCCGACGATCGGTTTCGCCAGCGCGTAACCGTACATCGAGCCGTGCAGTTGCGCGTCGCCGAACGCCCGCACGTCGCCGTCGGCCGCGACGATCCAGTAGCCGTTCCCCGACGGGGTCGGCGCCATGCCGACGGCCTGACCGGCCGGGCCGTAGACCGCGGCCCACATGGCCGACCGGGCCGCGCCACCGAAACCGGCCACACTGCCCGTCGACGCCACGAACCAGTACCCGTCGGCCACGGTCGCGCGGCCCGACGCGGCT
>DATMUX010000287.1:0-5399 GCA_035563695.1 Acidimicrobiia bacterium | reverse complement strand
AAGGCCCCGGGCTCGACGACGATTCGCTCCTCGCGTTCTTTCGTGCTATTGCCTCGCGGAGTGACGACGAGGTTGCGCGACAACTGGACGCATCACCTGGTCTCGCGTCCCATTCGACTCTCATCGGTGCGAGCCGAGCCGATCCCAATCGGTTCTTCCTTGTCGCGATCGGTCACTACGTCTATCAGGGTGACACGGCGCTGCACATCGCGGCAGCCGCGCATGACCGAGACGTCGCCGAGTCACTCGTCGCGCGAGGCGGTGTCGTGCGCGCTCGTAATCGAAGGGGGGCCGAGCCGATCCACTACGCCGCGGACGGGAGCCCCGGCGCAGAACGGTGGGATCCGCATGGTCAGCGTGACGTGGTCGCCTATCTCATCGAGGCTGGCGCGGATCCGAACGCGCTCGACAAGAGCGGCGTGGCCCCGCTCCATCGAGCAGTGAGGACTCGTTCCTCTGCCGCGGTGAGAGCTCTCATCGAACACGGTGCGGATCCGCGGCTCATGAACAAGAGTGGTTCGACTCCCCTGCATCTCGCCGTGCAGAACACGGGCCGGAGCAATTCCGGGTCGGACGCGGCGAAGGAGGAACAGGCCCGGGTCATTGCCGTGCTGCTCGAATACGGCGCGAGTCCGACGGACACCGATGCGAACGGCAAAACCGTTGCTGCCGCCGTATCGAGCGCGTGGGTCCGCGACCTCCTCGACAAGTCCTGAACGGGCCCTCGCACGACGCGCGCAGTTGCAGCCGACTGGCGATCCTCACGTGGCGGACGCCCCGCGAACCTGCCGCACCGCGCACATATCGGTCGAAGGGAGCTCGCGCGTCTCGTTGCCTCGGAAGACCTCAGATTCCCTCCATCGCGGCCGATCGGTCTCCGGACACCACGGATCGGGGGGAGGGCAATGCACGTCAGGATTCAGTGCAGCTTCTGCGGGGCGGGTCGCGCCTGGCTCGACCACGAGCACATCACCGGAAGCGTTGACGACGCATTCGTCTGGCGTTGCCGTCGATGCAACCGGCTCGCGGACCCACACAGCCCGCGCTGGCTCTTCGTGATTCGATCGCCGCACGCGAACTGATGCTGCGGGCTACGACGACGCGCGGGCTGACAGTCTGTCCGAAGAGACACCGGGTTCGGCGCCACACGGGCACGGTGGTCGTGGCTCAAGGGATGTCGCCGTGACGTCGACAACGGGGTTGAGATCGTGCCGTTGTCGGCGCCGGCGTCGCGGTTGAGAAGGGCGTCGGCGGTTCGGTCAGTGGTACAGGGGGTTTGCGTGGTGGTGGTTCGGGGGCGAGGAGCCTTGTGGTCGAGATCGACCGCTGCGACCGCGGGAATGGCTCTCTTCAGCTTGACGATGGTCGGCGTCATGCCGTTCGGCGGAGGTTCGTCTGCCGGCGCGTCGGCGAGAGCGCCCGGCGGAGCGGCAAGTGCCGGAACGTACTACGCGGTGAGTCGGCGCGTCTGCGCCACGCCGAAACGGGCACGCGTGGTGACGTGCCTCGCGGAACGGCGCGTCCTGGTGAAGCGGGGCACGAAGGGCGCGCGGCCGTTCGCGCTCGCATCGGGCGCGACGAGCGCAGCGACGATCGGTCCCGCGGGTGGACTCACTCCGGGCGACCTGGGATCGGCGTACGGACTCAACACCACGGGTGGCGCCGGTCAGACCGTCGCGATCGTCGACTCGTTCAATGCTCCGAACCTCGCAGCAGACCTCGACACCTTCGACGCACAGTACGGCCTCGCGGCGTGCGCGCCGGGCGGGTGTCTCCGGGTTGTCGATCAGGCCGGCGGTGCGTCGCTGCCCGCGAACGACACACAAGGTTGGTCGCTCGAGGAGACCCTCGATGTCGAAACCGTGCACTCGATCTGCCAGAGCTGCAGGATTCTCGTCGTCGAGGCAAATTCCACGTCGAACGCCGACATCGCCGCCGCGGAGAACGAAGCGGTCACGTTGGGCGCCACCGAGGTCTCGAACTCCTTCGGAGACCTCGAGACGAACTCCGACCCGGCATTCCAGGCCGCGTTCAATCATCCGGGAGTCGTCATCACCGCGGCCGCGGGCGACGACGGCTACTACAACTTCGACCAGTTGTCGGCGACCAACCAGCCCGACGTTCCTGCGTCGTATCCCACGGTCGTCGCGGTGGGCGGCACGTCCCTCTATTTGGGCCAGAGCGCCGCGCGACAGTCCGAGACCGTTTGGAACGCCAACGGGGTGCAGGACTTCTACGAACAGAACCTGTTCGGTCTGGCACTGGGTGCCGGCGGCGGCGGTTGCAGCACTCGATTCGGCGCCCCGGCGTGGCAGACCCACTTGGCGGTTTGGCCAAGCACCGCGTGCGGGACCAATCGTCTGGTAGCCGACGTCGCGGCGGTCGGTGACTCGTTGACGGGCTTCGACATCTACGACTCGTACAACTGCGGCGCCCAATGCGGGGACGCGCCACCGGGATGGCAGACCGTCGGCGGCACGTCCTTGGCGGCGCCGATCATCGCCGCGACCTACGCCCTCGCCGGCGGTGCACACGGCGTGCCCTATCCCGCGCTCACCCTGTACGGCCATCTCGGAAGCGCCTACGACGTCACCGTCGGCGGGAACGGCTGGTGCGACGGGGAAGGCGCGGCCGCCTGCGGCAATCCGAACACGCTCGGTTACGGCGTCGTCGACTGCGCATACCCAGCCACGGGTACGACCCCCAATCCGGGTAACCGGGCCTGCGCTGGTCTGCCTGGTTACGACGGCCCAACCGGGGTCGGCACGCCGAACGGCCTCACCGCGTTCACCCGCACCGGACCCACCGCCCACATCAGCGGCCCCACGGTCCTCACCCACGGAACCACCCAAATCTGGAGAGCCTCCACCGGCGACCCATTCCCCGGCGGAACCGTCACCCGCTACCAGTGGAACTGGGGAGACGGCACCGCTCCAACCGTCACCACAACCAACTCGGCCTCGCACAGATACGCGATCGGTCGAGTCACCCGGACCATCACCCTGACCGTGACCGACAACTACACGATGACCGGTACCACCACCTACCACGTCACCGTCAACTAAGGCGCGACACGTAGAGAGTCTTATCGTCGGTTCGCAACGATCACGGCGAAGCCGAGATAGCGGCTGCACTGCGGCTGCCACTGCCGGGCGTGCGCGAGTGCTGCAGTGATCTCGGAGCTGTCGCGATCGAGCGGGTGAGCACTCAAGTGGCGTTCGAGATTCGCGTACCAGGCGCCGTTGTACGCATCGATCTCGGCAGCCGACGCGTCAACCGTGAGCAAGATGCGCAGTCCATCGCCTTCGACGGCTGCGATCAGTTCGTCCCGGGTGCCGAGCTCGTCCCGGCGTCCGCCCAGTGCCGCGAGCCACTCGTCGGTCGGCTCGGTGCGCCAGTAACCGTCGCCGACGACGACGAACCCTCCTCGGCGAACGAGCGGCACGATCGCCGACAAGGTGTCCGCGAGTAATCCGAAGACATGCGTAGCGCCGATGGAAGCAACCAGCGCGGCCTCGCCGGGAAGCAACCGGTGCGAACGCCCGTCATCCACGCGCCACTCGACCGGCTGGGGGTGCCGTCGCGCACGCGTGATCGCCAACGGGGACGCGTCGATACCAACTCCACGACAGCGCGAACGAGCGACGACCCGAGACAGGAACTCGCCGCTGCCGCATCCGATGTCCACCGCGAGGTCGTGGGGCGCAAGGTCGCAAGCCTCGACCACACGGTCGAGGTCGTCCGTTGTCATCGGATTCTGCACGGCAAGGCCCTCGTGCGCGATCCACGAGACCCGCTGACGGCTCATTCAACGACCATACTTTTGGCCCGCGCCCCACGTTGTGCCCTCCGGTTCTCACTGGTCAGGCGGTCGCGGATCGGGCATCATGGGCGCGGCGAGCGGTCGCCTTTCCCGCGGCGCTGTCACGGGTGCTCTACGAGGGGGTCGGGCGTTGCGGACCCGTTGCGTGGCGAGTGTCGTCTCGGCGCTGGTGCTGGCGGCCGGATTGGGCGCCGCTCGTGCAGACGCGATGGTGAGCCGGCCCGTCTCGGGTCTCGGAAAGGGCAGCTCCAGCGTCGATTGTCTCGGGTGTGGGGGTCTGTTGCGCGGCGACTCCGGTCGGTACGCGTCGGTCGGGCAGCTCGGGTCCGGAAGTTACTCTTTCAACTCGACGATCGGACCCGCGTGCGGTGCCGGCAATCGGGGCGTCGAGTTCTCCGGCACGGCATCGTTCTCTCGCGCCGACGGTGCCCAACTGTCGGGCAAATTCGATGAGTGTGTGCCCTCGCACCCCGTGTCAGCCGACTGCGCAAGTGCCGGTTGTCCGATCGACGATACGCCGATCCCGATGCACCTGAGCGGCGGGGCGCGCGACCTGATCAGCGCGGACCTGACCGTGACGTTCTTCTACGCGGGAAACACCGTCGCGATCCCCGACGGCGACCTGTCCGACGAACAGCTCGCGTTCACGGGCTCGATCACCGTGACCCGCCAGATCGGGTACTGGATGCTCGACACATCCGGTCGCGTCTACGGGTTCGGCGGCGGCAGCTGGCACGGCAACGCGACGACGCCGATCGCGACACGCGATCTCGCACCGACCCCCTCGGGCAGCGGCTATTGGGTCGTGAACGTCGACGGCCAGGTCTATGCCTTCGGCGATGCGCGCTGGCTCGGCAACGCCAACCGCGCCACCTTCGCGACGGGTGAACAGGTCACCGGCATCGCCGCGACCCCCTCGGGCCGCGGATACTGGCTGTTCACCACGCTCGGACGCGTGCTGCCGTTCGGCGACGCTCCATTCATCGGTGACCTGCACGCCACCCGGCTCAACGGCCCCATCGTCAACGCGGTAGCGACGACGAGCGGCGCGGGCTACTACATGGTCGGCACCGACGGCGGAGTGTTCAGCTTCGGCGACGCCAGGTTCCGCGGATCCATGGGCGGCCGGCACCTGAACGCACCCGTCATCGCGCTCGTCCCCACCGCCGACAACCGCGGCTATTGGCTCGTCGCGGCCGACGGCGGCATCTTCGCGTTCTCGGCGCCGTATCTCGGTTCCCTCGGCGGCATACACCTCAACGCTCCGATCACGGGCATGGACCGCTACGGCACCGGATACCTCATGGTCGCAACCGACGGCGGCATCTTCAACTTCTCCCACCAGCCGTACTTCGGATCCCTGGGCGCGACCCCACCTCCGAACCCTGTCTTCGATCTCGCGGCAATCGGCTAACCCGGAAGTAGCGTCGGCGATTCGGTCGTGTTGTTCACTACTCCCCGGGACACATCGAGGGGCAGAGATCGTGGCGGCTCGCTCGTGCTCTCAGCCTCGGGACCGTCGCATTGCCGGAGCCGCAACCGAAGGACGAAACCTGGCGACCGAAAGATCGCGTCT
>DATMUX010000286.1:0-2105 GCA_035563695.1 Acidimicrobiia bacterium | reverse complement strand
CCCGCGGTGTCGCCGACGACGCCGCCGCCCAGGGCGACGATCGCGTCGCGCCGCAGCAATCCCCATCGGGCCAGGCGCCGGCACAGATCCTCGACCGTTGCCAGAGACTTCGCGTCCTCGCCGTCACCCATGAGGAACGTCTCGTGCTCGACCCGCTCAGCATCGAGCGCCCGCCGCACGTGGTCACCGACACCGGCGGAGAGGCCGGGCTGTGTGACCACGGCCACCCGGCGGCGGCCGCGCAGCACCGCCCCGAGCTCGCCGATCGCGCCACCGCCGACGACCACGTCGTAGCCCCGCTCCCCCAGGTCGACGCGGACGCGCGTGCTCACGCCGACGCTCCCGCGAAGATCGCGAGCACCGCGTCGGCGACCTCGTCGATGTCGCGATCGCCGGTGTCGACCGTGTAGTGCGCGGAGGCCTCGTACGCGGGCTCGCGCACGCGTTCGAGCCGCGCCAGGGCCGCCGCAGGACCGTCGCGCAGCAATGGGCGGCTCGAGCCGTCGCCGACGCGCGTCGCGAGTGTCGCGGCCGGAGCGCGCAACCACACGACGATGCCCGCCGCCCGCAACGCGCGCCGGTTGTCGGGATCGAGCACCGCCCCGCCGCCGCACGCGATCACGAGCGGTGCGGGCGACGCGCACACGTCGGCCACGGCGGCCCGCTCCAGCTCACGAAAGTGCGCCTCGCCGCCGCGCTCGAAGATCTCGTCGATGCCGACCCCTGCGTTCGTGACCACGACCTCGTCGGTGTCGACGAAGCTGCGGTCGAGCCGGCGCGCGCACCGCCGGCCGACGGTGCTCTTGCCCGCGCCCATGAGCCCGATCAGCACGAGATGCTTCATCGATCACGCAGCGACGCGACGTACGCGTCGTGATTGCGCGTGAACTCCGAAACCGAGTCGCCGCCGAACTTGCGCAACGCTTCCGATGCGAGCACCAGCGCGGTCATGGTCTCGGCTACGACACCGGCGGCGGGGACGGCCGTGACATCGGTGCGTTCCTTGAACGACACCGTCTCCTGTTTCGTCGCCACGTCGACGGTCTTCAACACGGGACGGTTCAACGTCGCGAGCGGCTTCATCGCGACGCGGGCGACGAGCAGGTCGCCGGTCGTCATCCCACCCTCGATGCCCCCGGCGCGCGCCGACTCGCGCCGGTACACCTGCGCACCCGCGTCCCAACTGATCGCGTCGTGCGCCTCGCTGCCGCGCACGCCGGCGACCGTGAATCCCTCGCCGATCTCGACGGCCTTCATGGCCTGGATGCTCATCAGTGCCTGCGCGAGCAGCCCGTCGAGCCGCCGATCCCAGTGCACGTGCGAGCCGAGGCCGGGCGGCAGTCCGTAACCGAGCACCTCGACGACCCCGCCGAGCGAGTCGCCGGCCTTCGCCGCCTCTTTGATCGCGCGGATCATGTCGGCCTCCGCCGCGGGGTCGAAGCAACGCACCTCCGACTCGTCGACGCGCGCGAGATCGCCGGGACCGGGGCGCGCCTCCGACGACGCGACCGCATCGCCGAGCTGGACGACGTGACTCAGCAGAGACACACCGATCTGTTCGAGCAACGCCTTGGCCAGCGCGCCCGCGGCGACCCGCGCCGCGGTTTCGCGCGCCGATGCGCGTTCGAGCACGTCGCGCGCGTCGTCGAACCCGTACTTCTGCATCCCCGCAAGGTCGGCGTGCCCGGGGCGCGGCTGCGTCAGCGGGTTCGCGGTGGTTCCCGGCGCCGCCGACATCTCGTCGGCCCACTTCCCCGTCGCCCACTCGCTGTTGCGGATGACGATCGCGACCGGCGACCCGAGCGTCCGGCCGTGACGCACACCCCCGAGGATCTCGAGCTCGTCGCGTTCGAAGCGCATGCGCGGGCCGCGGCCGTAGCCGAGGCGCCGGCGCGCGAGCTCCGTCGCGATGCCGTCGACGAGGATCGGGAGTCCGGCAGGCAGGCCCTCGACGGTGACCACCAGCGCCGGTCCGTGGGACTCGCCCGCCGTCAGGAAGCGCAGCACAGTGTCTCCATCGGCCGCGCCGTCGCCGGGCACGCACTGTCGGCGAGCCGGGCGGAGGCGCGGATACGGTCGGGTTCGGGCGATTCTACGGCAGCACG
>DATMUX010000285.1:0-6423 GCA_035563695.1 Acidimicrobiia bacterium | reverse complement strand
GGTTCGTGTTCGGGCGGAAGCCAGGAGTTGTGGTCCTACCGCGCTCACCAAGTGACGGAGTTCGTCAACCGAAGCAGGCCGTTCCCTGGTCGCCGCGGACCGGCCCATTGACCGTGTTGAAGCGGCCAATTGGATTCGGCGTGTTGTCTGCGCAGGTGCCGGGTCCGTTGATGACCATGTAGTGGCTGAAGAACAAGGGCGGGGACCAGTACGGGGACGGAGTCGCCGTGTTGTCGCTGAAGGTCATGGGACCGGTGTGGTCGCCTCCGAGGTATACAACAGCCCCGTCGTAACCCGTGATGCTCAGCGGCCCCGAGATATTGTCGAGCTCGAGGTCGAGGTAGTTTTGGCCGAAGAATCCGAGCTCGTCCAACACTGCGTTGTTCCCGCCTCCTCCGATCACCGAAACCGGCCCGGAGATTGGAAGTAGCGGCAGGGTCAGGCTGGTGCCGTCGATTTGCAGTCCGGAGGCGTCGCGCGCGACGACCGGTCCTGCGATGGCGCCGGCGTACACGGCGGCAGCGCCGTGACTGTCGACCGTCAGTGGCCCATTGACCGTGATGGGGAACGAGGGGCCAAAGGGGGCGCTGTAGTCGCCGAACCATGCGTTATCCCCGACGGTGAGCGGGCCATTCACGGTCAGGCTGCCCCCGGTGAGCGGCAGCAGCGACGCTTCCCCGAGCGTGAGGCCGTGGTTGACAGTAACGGCACCGCCGCCGACCGAAGCATCGGCCACGTAGCACAACGACCCCGCCGGCATCGAGAGCAATGCGTAGGTTCCCGGCGGGATGAGCTCGGGAGCAAACGGTGTGACGGTTCCGGTACAGGTGAACCTTGAAGGCACCGCGCTCGCAGCAGAGACACCGACCGCGCCCCCGAGGCCAAGGCTCATAAGGGCGGAGAGAACGACGAACAGGACGCGACGACAAGGCCTCATCGCCCACCTCCTTGCGATCAACAGGGAACCCGAATCCTTCCACCTGTTGTCCACATTTTCCGCTAACGAGCTTGAACCATTGGACCGGAGTCGACCAGAGGACAAAGCCCCGTCGTCCTCACGCGGCTGGTCGTCGTCGCTTCACGCGCCGATGCTTTTGGACGAGGCCCGCGATGAGAGGTGCTACTCGGAGATCGCCACCGCATGGATCGCGGGGAGGCCTGACCGTACGAGATGGAACGAGCTTCCCCCGTCTCGGCTCACCAGCAGTTCACCGGCAGTGCTTCCGGCAATCACGAGGTCTCGGTACGCCTTCAGGCAATGACGCTCGATCGCCCCGACGAAGTCGTCGAACACTTGCACCCACTCGAGTCGTGTTCCATCGGCGTCGGCGCGAAAGATCGCAGCCTCGGGGCCACCCGCGTCCCACATCGGCGGTGGTCCCGACGCGGCACCGACGACGAGCCCATCGCCGGTGCGCGCAAAGCCGAGTGTGTACCCGCGGTCGATGCCATGGCTCGCCCACGCCCATTGCCGTCCCTCGTCGCGGCTGGCGAAGCAGCCCATGCCCGTCGTTGCGTACAGACACTCGCCGGCCGCGAGTACGACGTGTACGTCCTCGAAGAGCCCGCGATTACGCGCTTGCCATGTCGCACCTCGATCGTGACTCACCGCGACGCCTCCGACCTCGACGCCGACGATCAGCCGGTCGCCGTCCACGACGACGGTCGACAGGTCGGCCGGTCCCCACGGGGAGTACCAGTCTTCGTGGCCCTCGACCGTTGCGAGACCGGTGAGTTCACTCGAGTTGCCGTTGTCCAGACGCCACAGGGCTGCAGGCTCGACGCCGGCATACACGACGCGCTCGTCGGTGAGAGCGACAGTCCACACCGTTGCCTCTTCGAGCCCGATGCGCCGCCAATCGCCATGCGCTCGCTGCCAGACGCCGTCGCCCGACACTGCGACGGCCACAACATCGCGTCTTGCGTCGACTGCGACCACTTCGCGGCCGTCGAACTCGATCCCGCGCGTCGTGCCGCTTTCGTCGAGCTGCAGCAGCCCGCCGGAGGTCGCAAGGTGTATCGCCGTCATCGCGTCCTCCTTCGGCGCCCGAACACGATGCCGGTCACCAATACCGCGGTGAGCACGACCGAAGCGATGATGACGACCCGCCGCCGCCGAGCGAGCACCTCGCCTTTGTCTTCGTAGAAGGACCGCGGCACCGAGAGCGCGACGCCCGCGCCGGCTGCCACTCGCATCCCGCGCCCAGTTGTGACGCGCAGCTCGCGGGCGGCGATCGCCGCGATCGGCGACCGCTGTCCGCTGCACACTTTGGTGAGATCGAGCCACTTCCCCGCGAGTACGGGAGCGCCGGGCACCGCACCCTCCTCGACGAGGATCTCACCCGGCCGGAATGACAGCGTCACCGCGACACCGCGATCGGACGCGAGCAGCACGACGTCTCCGCGAGTGAGCCGCGCCGCGAGAGACCTGCTGCGAAAGTCGCGTACGTTGTCCTCGAGCAGGCTCGCGAGCATGCACGCGAGGCCGGAGGCTTCGTTACCGGCCGCGAGCTCGACGGCAACACTCACACTTGCCGCCACCATGCATCGAGCGCGAGGTCGTCCGCGATCACCTGCAGCGCGTTGTACGCGGGGCCGAAGGTGATGAAGCCGTGCGGATGCTGGGTAGAGCCGGCCATGTACAACGCCTCGACGGGGGTGCGGTACTGCCCGAGCTCCGGGAGCGGCCGCTGGTCGAGCATGTTTGCCAGGCTGACCTCCCCCATCATCCAGTCGCCGCGCACCATGTTGGGCAGCTTCTGGGCGATCTCGAGCGGTGTGTACGGGACCCAGTCGAGAATCACGTCGTCGGTCAGGTTCGGCGCGTACTTGCGCCAGGCGTCGATGCAACGATGCCCGTACCAGCGTCCCATGCTCTCCCACTCGCCCTCGCCACCACCCGCGATCGCGAACGGCGCGAATTGGCGGAGCAGCCCCGTCGCGCATCCCGGCGGCGCGTCGGTCGGATCGTAGAGGGAGTTGACGGCCGCGTTCGGTTTCGGATCCGGAAGCCGTCCCGCCCGCACGGCCGCGAAGTCCGCGTTCAGCTCCTCGAGCGAGCCGTATCCGAGATTCACGACCCACGCGCGATCCACGTCCGGATCGAACTCGGCCGCGACGTACGCGGGCAGCGCCGTCATGGCGAGGTGTACCGAGAAGAGGCTCCAATCCTTGTGCTTGACGTCGTTCTTGACTCGGCTGTGCAGTTCCTCGGGGACCGCGCTCGGTTCGAGGAACTCGAGGAAGGTCTGCTCCACCGAGACGGTGGACGCGACGAGCTTGCGCGCCGAGATCTCGGTCCCGTCGACCAGCCGCACACCGACCGCCCGGCCTCGGTCGACGACGATCGAACGCACGTCGGCGTCGCTGATCATCACGCCACCGTGCTGTGCGAGATCGCGCCAGAGCGCGTGGGCTAGGCGGTGCGAGCCTCCGATGCAGAGGTGCCAGTTGTCGATCTTGCCGATCAACAACGGGAACCCGATGGCGAGGCCCGGCACGTCGTTCGTGTACGCGCATACCGCGCCATGGAAAGCGAGATGCGCTTTGACCTTGTCGTTCGTGAAATGCTGGTCGAGGAACTGGTTGATGGTCTCGCGCCGAAGTTTGACCGATAGGAATTCCGAACGATCCTCCACGCCGAACGTGGCGAGCGCCTTCGTGAGCTCCTTGACCGACATCGGCGGCTGGTACATCAGCGTGCCGAGCAGGAGGTCGACATAGCCGTGCGCCTCGCTGTAGAGGCGCCGGAAGGTATCGGCATCCTGTTCCGAGAAGCGCGCGATCGACGCGCACGTCTTGTCGAGATCGGTGTGGATCGTGAGCGCGGTCCCGTCGTCGTAGATCGATGCCATCTGCACTTCGGGCCGAACGTACTCCACGCCGTGACCGCGCACGTCGAGGTCGTGCACCGGAGGTGCGAGATCGACGAACGTGTGATAGTTCGCGTGAACATTGTGCAGAAAGCCCGCGAGCGTCAGTTCCTCGGTGCACAAGCCACCACCTTCCTCGTGGCGCCGCTCGAGCACGAGGACTTCGAGCCCGCTGCGAGCGAGATATGCACCGAGCGTCAGGCCGTTGTGTCCGGCGCCGATGACGATGGCGTCATACGCGTTACGCACCGAGCGCCTCCTTGTGCTCCGCCGCGTATGGCGGCCGTCCGAGCGGCCAGGTCGTCTGGACGCCGTGGGCGTAGGCGTCGAGAAGCACGCTGACGTGCTCGGCCTGGCGCATCAGGAACCGCATGTCGCCGCGAACCTTGACCGTACCGTGTAACGCCGCGTCGATCGGATCCTGCAGCCCTGCCGCGATCTCATCGAAGATCGTCGCCGGACCTCGGAACCGGTAGTCGAGCTTCACCGAGGTGTCGTCGCCATCGACCTCGCGGTACCAATCGCAATGGCCGTCGGCGATGCGAATCAAGAAGTTCCGCTCTACGTCTTCCTCGATGTACGGCGAGATCCCGTCACCGTAGATCTCCACTTTGATGTGTAGCACTCCTTTCGGTAGATCCGTCATCGTCGCGACGCGGGCGTTCATCGCGTCGCGCACTCCCTCGTACCAAGCCGTCGAATAGATATCAGCCATGGCTTCCGCCTCCTAGTAGCCCCGGTCCGCGAGAACAGGGCTCGGCAAGTCGAGGTCCTCGGCGATCGCCTTGTACGCGTTGTAGCCGCACGCTGCGTGCACACCACCGCCGGGATACGCCGATGGTCCGCACAGGTACAAGCCGGCGATCTCGGTGCGATAGTTGGATGCCTCGGGGAACGGACGGTTCGCACCGAGTTGGTCGGGCGCGAATTCGCCATTCGAGAAGTCTCCCTCGCGCATCAGGTTCTTCCGTTCCATCTGATC
Source organism: Acidimicrobiia bacterium (assembly GCA_035563695.1). Classification (GTDB taxonomy): domain Bacteria; phylum Actinomycetota; class Acidimicrobiia; order IMCC26256; family PALSA-610; genus DATMUX01. Next base: position 1,569 of record DATMUX010000285.1, on the reverse strand, counting down.
GGGGGTGTACAGCTTGTGGGCGATGACGTTGTCGCGTGTCATATTCGGTGCCGACTCGTGCCACACATCGAGGAACTTCTCGTTGAACGTCTCGCGCACCTCCGTCCACTCGTCGGTCGTGAGTGCGCTCGCGCTGGGAAGGAAGTACCAGCCCGTCGCGGCGTGGCGACGGGGCGGTGCCTGTGATTCGTCCCAGAGGCTGTTCACCCAAGTGCCGGCGGCCGGCTTCGGTAGACGGCCCATGTAGGCGTCGCGGATGTATCGGACCGTGTCCTCCGGTCCGTCGAAGCCGACCATTGTGTAGAAGCACCGGTCGATGTCGTCGTCCCAGCGAGCGGATGTGTAGTGCGGCTCCTCGTAGAGACAGAAGCACGGTGTGCCGAGGACGTGACTCGGTCCGTACCGGTATGCGCGCGCTCGCTTCACCCAGTGATCGCTCAAGTTCTCCGCGCCGACCATGTCGAGCAACGTCTGGCGCAGGTCGGCGTTCGACGCGACGACCTTCGTCGCACGAATCTCACCCGAGCGCGTGGCCACGCCGACAACCCTCCCGTCCTCGACGAGGACGCGATCGACCATCATGTTCTCGATCAGATCGACCCCCTCGCGATAACAGGCCTGCGTCATCGCTTTCGCGAGACCGTGTGTGCCGCCACGTACGAGTTTCCAGTTGCCGAGCGTCCACATCACGAAGAGCAAGAAGCCCGCGCCCAACCCTTGCCCGTCGATCGGGTAGCCCCACTCGACGCACGTGCGGTAGAGCAGCGCGCGGAGCTCGGGTGTCTCGAAGAATTCGTCGATCACGTGCTTCGGCGACTTCAGTATGAACTGTGGACCCACCCCGAGGTCACCGAACGCGGCCGTGAGCATCTCACCTTGCGCGTCGAAGCCGGCGACCTGCGGAATGCTGTACAAGCCCGCAGCGAAGAGCTGTTCCAGCGCGATGGCGCGGTGTTTGAGCTCGACGTAGATGTCGGCGTCGGCCTTCGAGTACCGCGCGATGCTCGCGTGCGTGCGGTCGAGCAGGTCGGGACGGTGCAAGATCACAGGCGGACGCCCGTCGGCGAACGCGATGCCGGCCTGTGCCTCCGGCTTGATCGTGCGCAGCCCGAGAGTTTCGAGCCCGAAGTCCCGGATCATCGGCATGATGTCGAAGAACTCCATGTACTGCGCGTGCATGTTGTGGCGGTATCCCGGCAACACCGGCTCCTCGGTGTTGGTGCCGCCGCCTTCCTCGTGACGGCGCTCGATGACGACCGTCGACAGGCCGGCGCGCTGCAGGTACGCGGCGAGACACAGCCCGTTGTGGCCCGCGCCGATCACGATCGCGTCGTACGTGCGTGTCACGGTCGGTCTCCCTTCACGACGGGCGGGGCGCTTTCGCCGTTGGAGGCGCCACGACGGCGCGGCGCGCCGAAGTCCGGTGTTGTGATGTGGGACGGCAAGGGGTCCGCAACCACGGACGGGCTCGGCGCGACGCGACGCGAGGCGGTGGTGGCGCGCGGTGATACGACCGGTCGTCCCGGTCGCGGCGTCGCCGGCGGCGCAACGACGGCCGGCGGCGCCGAT
>DATMUX010000284.1:0-7438 GCA_035563695.1 Acidimicrobiia bacterium | reverse complement strand
GATCGCCACCGACGGAGAAGATCTGCACGGCCCCCCGCGAGTTGGTGGCCGGCGCGACGGCCCGGGCGACGATCGGGAGGCGCACCTCGTTCGACCACGGGCCCCGAACCGCGCGGACGCGTTCGTGGAGCACGCCGTCGGCGCCGACCCAGTACAGCTCCAGCGCCCCGGCGGCGTCGGAGACCGCGCCGATCACCGAGGGCGGCACGGCCGCGCTCGCGTGCAACGTCAGGCCGAAGTCGACGAACGCGGAGAAGCCGCGTGCACCGGGAGCGCCCGTCCACGAGTCGAACGCACCGTCGCCGACCGCGTTGTACTCGGAGACCGTGATCGTGCCGTCGCCGTGCACCGCCTCGACGAAGGCCACGTGCCCCGGGTTCCCCGCGATCACGGCCGCGTCGCCTGCCTTCGGGGTCGACGACACCGACAGATGGTTGCGCCCCGCGTTCGCCGCCCACTGCCCGCCGTTCCCCAGGCCGCGGGTGAGGGCATCGGGCACGCCGAACGACTGGAGCCGCCACGCGACCCAGTCGGTGCAGTTGCGATAGCCGTAGCCCCGTACGGAGTGCGTCGTCGCCACCGACCAGTTCGGCGTAGTGTCACGCACCGGGCCCCAGTCGTCGTTGCGGCACCAGGCTCCGGTTCCGAACGTCGCGTACGGGGCCTGGGCGCAGGGCATCATCGCGTCCGGGTAGCCGCCTGTCGCGGCGCCGGCCGGGGCCGACACCGCGACCCCGACCGCGCACATCACGGCCGCCGCGCACCGCAGCACGCGAGATCTCATGCTGCGGACCTTAGGGCCCGCCCACCGGGCCTACGAAAGCGTGAAGGGGATCGGGGCCTTGGGCTTCGAGCCGTTGATCACGAAGAACGTGTACTTCCCGCTCGGCGGGTCCGTGACCGCGAACGTGAACGAGTACTTCATCGGTGCCTGTTGGTTCAGATCCTCGCAGCAGCCGCCGTTCGCGCTCAGCGCCTCGTCGGGGATCAGGGCTGTCCCGTCGGGCTCGGTGAGCGACACGTTGCTGTCGCTGAACGCGAACCCGTACTGCGACGTGGTGGACACCGAGGTGTCGACGACGAGATACACCTTGCCCTTCTTCGCCTGCCCATAGCCCGAACGCGCGGGCCCGTACGAGCGCGTCGACGCGTTGGTGAGCTTCACGGCGATCTCGCCCGAGGTACCCGTGCCCGAGATGGGCTGCGTCGTGTCCTTGTACGTCACGAGCTCGCCCGACGACCCGAGCGGCACCTGGGCCTGGTGCTGGTCGGCCGCGCCGAACACCACGACCGCGTCGTCGAAGGAGAAGTCGTCGAGCGCGGCCTTGATCGTGCCCGGCGCCTTGCCGTCGCCCGGCACCTCTTGCAGGCTCGACGAGAGATCATTCGGCGGCTGGGACGCCCCCTTCGTCTCGACGTGCCACTCGCCCTGCGGCTGCAACGTCTTGGGAGTGAGGTTCTGGAGCGAGACGTCGAGCGCCAGTGTGCCCGGGTTCTTCGCGGGGGCGGTCGTCGACGTATCGATGGTGTCGGGGGGGTTCGGCGTGAACGTCGCGTCGACGACCGTGATGTTGAACCCGGCGAATTCCACCGTCTTGCCGATCTGGCGGGTCGTGTTCGCGACCGAGGTCGTCGTGGCGCCGCCGCCGGCCGCGGTGCCGCCCGCGCCCGTGTTGTTCGTCGCCGTGACCGAGGTCGTCGACGACTTCTTCGACCCGCCGCCGCACGCGGCGAGCGCGACGAGCGCGACCGCAACGGTCGCGGCGCGAAGGGTTGTTCCCCGCATGGCCTGCTCCGTTCGTTGGTCCGTCGGCCACGGTCTAGCCGAGGCCGCGGCCGGACACGAGGATTTCACCCCGTGGCGCTAGGCGAGAGGATCGCCGAAGGTGTTCGCGCCGATCGTCGGGTCGCCGAACGGATCGGCAGGGGCGCCGCCGACCTCCACCACGAACTCGTCGATGCCGAGCTCGGCGGCGATCGTCTCGTAGCCCGTCCGTTCCAGCTCGTCGGCCAGCTCGGGCCCGCCGCTGCGCACGATGCGGCCGCCCAGGAACACGTGCACCCGGTCGGGGCGCAGCTCCTCGAGCACGCGGGCGTAGTGCGTGATGGCGAGGACGCCGACGGAGCGTTCGCGAGCGAGCGCGTAGACCCGCCGGGCCACGTCGCGCAGGGCGTCGACGTCGAGGCCCGAGTCGATCTCGTCGAGCACTGCGAACTTCGGCTCCAACACCGCGAGCTGGACCGTCTCCGCGCGCTTCTTCTCGCCGCCCGAGAACTCGTCGTTGACGCCGCGGGCGAGCAGCTCGTCGCGCACGCCGAGCGCCGCGGCCTCGTGGCGAATTGCGGCGGTGAGGTCGGCGCCGCGCGCCGCGCCGAGCAGGGCCGCGAGCGGGACTCCGGGAACTTCGACCGGGTACTGCATCGCGAGGAACAGACCCAGCTGTGCGCGCCGCCATGTCGGCTTGTCGAGCAGCTCCGCGCCGTCGATGGTGACCGATCCACGCGTGACGTGGTAATCGCTGCGGCCCATGAGCGCGTGGGCGAGCGTCGACTTGCCCGAGCCGTTGGGCCCCATGAGCGCGTGCACCTCGCCCGACCGCACCTCGAGGTCGACCCCGCGCAGGATCTCGTGCCCCGCGACCGACACGTGCAGGTCGCGGATGGCAAACGTGCTGCGGCCGCCGACGTTCGCGGTCACGGCAGCACCACCTGCACGTCGTCGCCGTCGAGCTCGACGGTGTACACCGGAACCGGCTGCGTCGCCGGCAGGGTCTGGGGCTCACCGGTGACGAGCGAGAACGTCGAGCCGTGCTTCGGGCATTCGATCTCGCGTTCTTCGTCCCACACGTCGCCTTCCGACAGCGAGTAGTCGGCGTGTGAGCAGCGATCGCCGATCGCGTAGAAGTCGTCGCCGATCCGCACGAGCGCGATCCGGAGCCCGTCGACGTCGAACCGCCGCGCCGAGCCCGGCGCGACATCGTCGCGCCCGCAGAGCCGCACGCGCGTTCCCGTCATCGCCGGGCTCGTGTCCGTTCGAGCTTGTCGACGACCGACCGGCGCAGGCTCCGCGTGAGCGCTCCGACAGGAAGGCGCGTGAAGACGTCATCGAAGAAACCCAGGACGATCAGCCGCTCCGCCTCTTCGGGGCGGACGCCGCGCGACTCGAGGTAGTAGCGCTGGTCGTCGTCGATCGGGCCGACGGTCGACGCGTGCGAGCAGCGCACGTCGTTGGCCTCGATCTCGAGATTCGGGATCGACTCCGCGCCCGCACCCTCGGTGAGGACGAGATTGCGGTTCGTCTGGAAGGCGTTGGCCTTCTGCGCGGCCGGCCGGAGGCGAACGAGACCGGAGTACACCGATCGCGCGTCGTCCTCGACGGCCCCCTTGAAGAGCAAGTCGCTGCGCGTGCGCGGCGCGTCGTGGTCCTGCAGCGTTCGGAAGTCGAGCATCTGCGTGCCGTCACCGAAGTACACCGCGAGCTGGTCGCTCTCGGCGCTCTCGCCGGCGAGCAGCGCTTCGCTGCGTAGGCGGGCGTAGTCGCCGCCGAGCGCAACCGACGACGAGCGGACCGTCGCCGCGCGCCCGAGGTGCGCGCGTTGGAATCCGAGGTGCCAGGTGCGGGGCCCGTGCTCCTGGACCGACAGGTACCGCAGGTGCGCATGGTCGTCGACGAGGAGCTCGGTCACGGCGTTGACGAGATGATCCGTCGGCGGCGAGCCGAAGCGATCCAGGATCGTCGCCTCGGCGCCCTCTCCGAGCGCGACGAGCGTGTGCGGGAACGACGCGCGGCCGTCGCCCTCGCCCCAGTGCAGCACGAGGATCGGGTTCTCGATGACGACGCCGGCCGGCACGTGCACGAACGCGCCGCCAGCGAGGAACGCGTCGTGCAGTGTGGTGAAGGGGTCGGCAGTCGCGCTCGACGCGCGGCCGATCAGCTCGCGTACGGTGTCGTCGTCGCACGTCGCGATGCCGCACGCGCGCACGCCTTTGGCCTCGAGCGCCGGATCGAGTTCGTGGTGCACGACCCGGCCGTCGCGCACGACGATCATCCCCGCGCGGGTGCCGGCTTCGGCGGCCCACGGCCCGCCACCGGGTGCGCGCTCATCGCCCGGCGCGCCGAGCTCCTCGGGCGCGAACGGGCGGTACCGCTCGAGGTCGAGCTGGTCGATGCGCGAGTACCGCCAGATCTCCTCGTCGGGAGTGGGCCACGTGATGCCCGCGAGCTGCTCGGCCGCGGCGAGGCGCCGGGCCACGAGCCAGTCGGGCCCTCCCAGGGCCCGCGCCGCGTCAGGAGTGAATGCTGCGACCACGACCAGATGAACTACGCGGCCGTGAGCGAGCGGACGCGAGCGAACCGGCGAGAGCGGCGAGCGCCCGCGAGGCGGGTATCCCGCCGAGCAGGAGACGAAGCGAAGCCGACCGGAGGGAGGCGGAGCCGGAGGCGACCAAGAGAAGCGAGAGCGACCCGGCAAGCAGCGGTGGGCTGAACTCCGTTCATCCCACCGCGCCTTCCATGTTGAGCTCGATCAAGCGGGAGAGCTCGACCGCGTACTCCATGGGCAGCGTCTTCGTGATCGGCTCGATGAAGCCGTTCACGATCATCGCCGTGGCCTGCTGCTCGGTCAGCCCGCGGCTGCGGAGATAGAAGAGCTGATCGTCGCCGACCTTCGAGACGGTTGCCTCGTGACCGATGCGCGCGTCCTTCTCCTCGATCTCCATGTAGGGGTACGTGTCGCTGCGCGACCGTTCGTCGAGGATCAGGGCGTCGCAGCGGACGTGGCTCTTGACGTGATGCGCACCCTCCTCGACGCGTACGAGACCCCGGTACGTGGTGCGGCCGCCGTCCTTGCTGATCGACTTGGAGTCGATGATCGACGTCGTCTCCGGCGCGGCGTGCGTCATCTTCGCACCCGCGTCCTGGTGCTGACCGGGACCGGCGTACGCCACCGAGAGCACCTCACCGTGGGCCTTCGGCCCCGTCATCACGACCGCGGGGTACTTCATCGTCAGCTTGGAACCGAGGTTGCCGTCGATCCATTCGACGGTGGCCTCGGCCTCGGCGCGGGCGCGCTTCGTCACGAGGTTGTAGACGTTCGGCGACCAGTTCTGGATCGTCGTGTAGCGAATGCGCGCGCCGGGCTTGGCGATGAGCTCGACGACCGCGGAGTGGAGCGAGTCGGTGGAGTAGACGGGCGCGGAGCAGCCCTCGACGTAGTGCACCGACGCGCCTTCGTCGGCGATGATCAACGTCCGCTCGAACTGACCGGCATTCTCGGCATTGATGCGGAAGTAGGCCTGCAGCGGCATCTCGACGTGCACGCCGGGCGGAACGTAGATGAACGAACCGCCGCTCCACACGGCGGAGTTGAGCGCCGCGAACTTGTTGTCGCCCGGCGGGATGACCGTCCCGAAGTACTGCTGCACGATCTCGGGATAGTCGGCGACCGCCTGGTCCATGCTCGTGAAGAGGATGCCCCGGCGTTCGAGGTCCTCACGATTGCGGTGGTATACCACTTCGCTTTCATACTGCGCTGTGACGCCCGCGAGGAACTTGCGCTCGGCTTCGGGGATGCCGAGCTTCTCGTAGGTGTTCTTCATCTCCTCCGGCAACATGTCCCAGTCGGAGACCTGGCCTTCCGTCGGCTTGAGGTAGTAGTAGATGTCGTCGAAGTCGATGCTCGGCATGTTCTTCGCGAACCAGGCGAGCATGGGCTTGCGCTCGAAGCGCTTCAGCGCGTTGAGCCGGAACTTCGTCATCCACTCGGGCTCGCTCTTGTGGTGCGAGATCTCACGCACCACGCCTTCGTTCAGGCCCTTCTTCGGCTTGTAGACGTACTGCTCGGTGTCGTGCCAGCCGAGCTTGTACTTGCCGAGATCGATGCCGGAAACGGCCATCGCGCACGCCTCCTCGAGCTCCCGGGCGGTCGGGGGGACCGGGAATTAACACTACGCCCATAGTAACAATCCGTCGGATCGCCCACCAAGCCCCGGCCCGGGGGCGACCGCCGGTGCGCCGCGGGCGGCGCCGCGCGTCAGGGTGTGGCGGTCGTGGAGGTCGTCGAACCGCCGGCCGGCGGCGGTGCCGTCGTCGAGGGGGCCTGGGCCCCCGCGCCGAGCTTGGCCTGCGCCTCCGCCACGAGGGCCTGGGCCGCCTTGGTGTGCCGCTGGTAACCGGCGAGATCCTGGTTGGCGAGCGCGGCGTTCGCTGCCTGGAACTCGAGCTGCGCCTCGGCCAGGAGTTGCCCCGCGGTTGCGTTGGTCGGCGGCACGCTCGTCGGCGTCGTCGTCGTGGTCGTGGAGCCCGATGTCGAGCCCCCCGTCTGATTCGGGTTGCTCGACGAGATTCCACCCGACAGCTGGAACTGCGTCTTGGTGCCGGTCAGCAGCGCGGTGACCGCATCGGTCACGTCGTTACCGAGAACCGCGCGGTCGGCCACCGCGGCCGCGATGAACCGGTAGCGCGGGAAGGTCTGAGATCCTTCGCCCTGCACCCAGATCGGCCGCAGGTACAGCACCGTGTTGCCGATCGGTACGAGCTGCACCATGCCGCGGATCACGTGGGAGCCGCCCTGTCCGAGCAACGTGAACTGGCTGCTGATGAACGTGTCGGATTCGATCGACGTCGCCGCCGTCCCGGGCGAGGGCGCTTGCGTCTCCACGCCGGGAACGGTCCAGAGCGCGATCTTGCCGTAGTTCGCCGGGTCGGAGCGCGCGAATGCGAACGCCGACAGGATTCCACCCTTGGTGCGCGGCGTGAATTCACGCTCGAGCACGAACTCCGGCTGCGTCTGTCCGGGCATCGCCAGGGATAGATAGAGCGGATCCATCGGGCTCCCGGTGGGCGCGAGCGTCGTGTTCCGCCCTCCGTTCGCGCCGACGCCACCGACGGCCGAGGTCACGGGCGCCGCGCTCGACGTGTCGGGCTGCGGGGCGATGTCCCAGATGTCCTGCTTGTTGAAGAACTGGACCGGGTCGGTGATGTGATACAGCGCGTACTGTTCGGTCTGTGCGCTGAAGATGTCCTCCGGATACCGGAAGTGATCGGCCAGCCCCGCGGGCGCCGCGCTCACGTCCTGGAAGAGCTGCGGGAATGCCTTGCGGTACGTCGTGATGATCGGATCCTTGGGATCGATGACGTAGAACTTGACCGTCCCGTTGTACGCGTCGACCGTGACCTTCACCGAGTTTCGTACGTAGTTGAGATCCGTGTTGAGACCGCTACTCGCCGGCTCGCGCGGGTTGATCGACTGCGAGTAGGGGTAGTCGTTCGTCGTGGTGTACGCGTCGACGACCCAGGTGATGCGCCCGTTGACGACGACCGCGTAGGGATCGGCGTCGTACTTCAGGAACGGCGCGATCGTCTGGACGCGCTGCATGATGTCGCGGATGTAGATCACGCGTGAGTGGCTCGTCACCTGTCCGGAGACGAACAGGTTCC
>DATMUX010000283.1:0-3074 GCA_035563695.1 Acidimicrobiia bacterium | reverse complement strand
GTGCCGGCGTCGGACACGGTCGCGGCGACGTCGGTCTCGAGGTGGTCCGCGGGTCGCCGCGCTTCGTGGCGCAGCACGTCGAGGGCGACGCGCCGGGCGATCGCGGCGAGCCACGGTGCCGGATCGCGATCGACGTCGAAGCGGCCGGCTGCCTGCCAGGCGCGCACGAAGGTCCGCTGCGTCGCGTCGTCGGCGAGATCGGCGCGGCCGAGCACCCGCAGCGCGACCGCGTAGACGAGCCGCCCGTAGTCGCGGTACAGCGCGCGCATGGCGCTGGGCTCTCGCCGGCGGAAGGCGTCGAGGACGCTCGGCGTGGCGATGCAGGGAGGGCTTTGCGGCATGGTCGCTCCTCGAGCGCACACGGGGAGGTGCGTGCCGCGCTCGATGCATTACGGGACATTGTGTATCGTTACATCGCCATCCTAAAGTGGCGGTATGCGATACGCAAGGGTCTGTAACGTAATTCGCGGCCAAGACGCCTCGTGGTCACAATTCTGGCCGTATGTGGCCACAATCGTTACCACGACCGTGCCCGAGCAGGAGGAGCCGTGACCACCGATGAGCCGGTCGCCGAGTCGACGAGCGTCCCCCGCCGGCCGGGGCGGCCGCGCGACGCCCGCCACGACGAGGCCATCCTCGCGGCGACTCTGGCCATCCTGCGCCGGGACGGGTATCGAGGCCTCACGATCGACGGCGTCGCCGCGGAGGCGGGCGTCGGCCGGCCCACCATCTATCGGCGGTGGCCGTCGAAGCCCGCGCTCGTCGTCGCCGCGCTCGTGCACGCCGCCCGGTTGGCGGTCCCGGACATCGACACGGGCTCGTTGCGGCGCGACCTGATCGCCGTCCAGCGTCATCAGGTCGAGCTGATGAACTCGCCCGACAACCGCAGGGTCACCGCCGGCCTGGTTGCCGATCTGGCCGCCGACCCCGATCTGGCCGAGACGTACGTGAGCCGGTACCTCGCGCCGCGCCGCGCCGCGGTGTGGCAGGTCCTGCGACGCGGCGTCGACCGGGGCGAGCTCGCGGCCGACGTCGATTTCGCCTTCGCGTACGACCTGCTCGTCGGACCGCTGTTCATGCGCGCGGTCGTATGGGGCGAGCCGCTCACGGCCGACGCCGCCGAGAAGACCGCGGACGTGATCCTGGCGGCCTTCGCTCCCCGGTCCTGACCCGACGTCAGCGCGCCGGGGCCAGCGGTATCGACGCTTCGTACTCGCCGTGATTCCACCGTATCGACGCGTGCGGGGCGAGCGCGCGCACGAGCCCGAGCGCCGCCCGGTTCTCGGGCAGGATGCTCGCAACGAAGGTCTCGAACCCGCGCGCGACGGCGATCTGGGTGAGGCGCCGCGCGAGCCACGACCCGAAACCGCGGTGCTGCCACGCGTCCTCGACGGTGAGCGCGACCTCGGCCTCGCGCGGCTCGTCGCGCGCGTCGTAGCGGGCGACGGCAACGATCTCGTCGTCGTGCACGGCCACGATGGCTTCACGGCGCGCATGATCGACGTGGGCCAGGCGCACGAGCTGCGGGCGTGAGAGGCGCCGGATCGGCGAGAAGAACCGGAGCCGGACCGAGCGGGGCGACAGGCGCGAGAACAGCCGCTCGAGCCGGTCGACGTCGTCGAGCGCGACGGGCCGAACGTGCAGCGCCGCACCGTCGACCCACACCATGTCCCATGTGCCGCGCGACTCTCCGCGCGGGGCGCCCGGAACGCGACGCGCGGTCGCGACGAGGTTGTGCGCATCCGCGCCGGCGAGGAGCCGGGCTCGGCGTTGGTCTGCGAGGGTGCCGAGGAGCTGAGGGTGCATGCCGGGGATACGGCGCCGGCGGCGGCCGCGGTTCTCGTGCGCGCGCGCGAACCAATTGGCGGCCCGGCGACGTATCGAGATCAGGCCGCGCGAGAGGAGCGATCGATGTCCCACACAGCGCGAGACACGCGCGCCGATCGTGGACCTCGATGTGCGCCCGGCGGCTCATTGGGCGCGGACGGGAACAAGCGCGCCCTCCTCGACGCGTTCCGGCGCCGAGAGCCCGAGGCGGTGCACGCGATGTACCAGGCGTACGGCCGGCTCGTCTACGCGGTTGCGCATCGCGTCCTGGGGCGCAAGGAGCTGGCGGAGGACGCAACCCAACAGGCCTTCGTGCGCGCGTGGCAATCGGCCGACCGTCTCGATGTCGACCGCGATCCGGCGTCCTGGTTGGCGACGATCGCCAAGCACGTCGCGATCGACATCTACCGGCACGAGTCGCGTCGCGTGGCCGCGTCGATCACCGAGATCGCGAACGATCCCGCGGTCGTGACGCTCCCGCCCGAGCTCGACACGCTCGACGCGGTCTGGCACGTGCGGCGCGCGATCGACACCCTTGCACCCGAGGAGGCGACGATCGTGCGCTTGCAGCACCTCGACGGCAAGACCCACAGCGAGATCTCCGAGGAGCTGGGAATCGCGCTGGGAACCGTGAAATCGAGATCGCACCGCGCGCACCGAAAGCTCGCCGGACTGCTCGGCCACCTGAGGGAGACGGCTACATGAACAACCGCCCGACGCGGGAAGAACGCGAGTCATGGATCGCGGGCGGGCGGGCGAGCGCGCTCGCGGACGACGACCGCGCGGAGCTCGCGCTGCTCGCCGATCTGCTCGCCCATCCGTCGACCTGGGCGGAGCCGAACGCCGGTCTCGAGGACTCGGTCGTTCAGGCAGTGCTCGCCGCCGCGCCCGCGAGCGCGGCGCCCGGGCCGCACAACGGTGCCGCGCCCGCGGCGCGGCCGATTCGCCGTCGACGCCCGGTGCTGCTCGCCGCCCTGGGCGCGGCCGCGGCGTTCGCGGCGGTGATCGGCATGGTCAGCGCTACCCGCAGCCGGAGCGCCGACTTCGCGGTGCGGCTCGAGGCCACGGCGTTGGCGCCCGGGGCACGCGCGTCCGCCACGGGCACCGAGAACGCGGCGGGCTACCGCATCGTGCTCGACGCCCGCGGCCTGCCCGCGCTGGCTCCGGGCGAGTACTACGAGGCCTGGCTGGAGAACGCGACCGGCACGCTCGTGCCGATCGGGACCTTCAGCTCGAGCGCCGGCAAG